>NZ_JBHWBS010000061.1:724-23898 GCF_042735655.1 Streptomyces sp. NPDC059567
GGCGCCCGGGCGGGGCGCGGACGCCCCGGGCCGGCGCGGGCCCGGGGGGGCGGGGGCGCCCCGGGCGCCCCCGGGCGGACTAGGTGTCGCCCCGGCCGGGGGCGGGGCGCGGTTGCGTTTGCGGGGCGCGCCCCCGGGGCGGTCTCAGCCCGCCGGCGGAGTGATCGTCAGGCTCTCGATGACCACGTGGTGGTCCGACCGCGGGGTGTCGGCGACCAGGCACCACCGCCGGGCCTCGCTGCTGAACAGGTAGTCGAGCTTCCAGCCGCCGTCGTGGGTGTCACGGCCGGTGCGCGCCGCGCCCTGCTGGTCGCACTCCTGGTAGCCGGGGGTGCCCGGACCCTGGGAGTACAGCCCGGCCGGCCAGATCCAGGCGTCGGGGTTGCCCGGACGGTCCGGCGGGCTCGCGTTGAAGTCGCCGCCGAAGGCCACCTTCGGGGAGCCGGAGACGACCTGCTTGATCTCCGCGAGCTGGTCGTCGCGGTAGTCCCAGTCCGGGTGCTCCGGGTTGGCGTTCTTCGTCGACACGTGCACGCTGCAGAGCCGTACGCCGAAGTACGTCGCCGTCGCGCACTGGAACGGCGGGTTCAGCCCGGTCCAGGGCTGCGTCGTCGGGTACTGCTGCGCGTCCGCGAGACCGGCCTTGACCACGATCGCGGTGCCGACGAGGTCGTTCGGGTCGGAGCCGGCGCCGGTCGCGCAGGGGCTCGGGGTCCGCACGCCCTTCTGCGACCAGTGGTACGGCGCGAAGCTCTTGCTCCAGCCCGCGCCGAGCTTGGTCATCAGGTCGTCCAGACCGCTCGCGCAGACCTCCTGGAGCAGGACGGCCTGCACGTAGTGGCTCTGTACGTACTGTTTCACCACGTCGGACTTCTCGGCGGCCGTGCCGGTGTTCGTGCATCCCCACCGCTCGACACCGCACATGTTCCAGCTCATGACCTGCAGGTTGGTCCCCGGCGGCGGTGTCGCCGCCGCGGGCGCGGCCTGCGCCGTCGCCCCGGACGCCGACGCGCCGGACAGGGCCAGAAGGGCGGCGCCGAGCGCCCCCCACAGTCTCTTCCTCAAGTGGATCCCCCATGATCGTCAGGATGACGACGGCACTCTACGGGGCGATCGACGCGGTGACGGCATAGGTGTGTTTCAGGAAGCGCAGCAGGGCCGTGGTGTCGAACTGGACGACCGCGACACCGTCCGTCGTGTGGAACTCGACCACCGTCTGCACCCGGCCGCAGGGCCAGACGCCGATGTCGCCGCGCCGCGTCGGGGCGCGCATCCCGGTCTCCAGGAGGGCGCGCGGGAAGGACCACTCGATGTTGCCGGGGAAGACGAAGCGCACGGTGGCGGGGGTCGCCTCGGGATCGAAACGCAGGGCGACGGGGACGGGGCGAGAGAGCGGGGCGTCGGTGATGATCCGTCCCTTGGCGTGATCCTCGACTGCTCGGTCATCCGCGGTGGGGGACATCGAGTCACTCCTCACACTCGTCTCATTTACCCCCTAATGTCCCATATTTCGCGGCGCGCGCGTGGCGAGCGCTGCCTTTCTGTGATCTGTGCGCTCTTGCAAGTGCTTTGCAGGAACGCTCATCATTCGGGACGTGCATGTACCTGACGGATTCATCAACGCCCCCGTATCCGCCGTCGCCGGTGTCGTGGCCGTCGGCGCCGTCGCCGTCAGCCTGCGCGGTGCCCGACGCGAACTGGACGAGCGGGCCGCCCCGCTGGCCGGGCTCGTCGCGGCCTTCATCTTCGCCGTGCAGATGCTGAACTTCCCGGTCGCCGCCGGGACCAGCGGACATCTGCTCGGCGGTGCGCTCGCCGCGATCCTCGTCGGGCCGTACACCGGCGTGCTCTGCATCGCCGTCGTCCTGCTCATGCAGGGCATCCTCTTCGCGGACGGCGGACTCACCGCGCTCGGCGTGAACATCACCGTCATGGGCGTGGTCACGGTCGTCGTCGCGTACGCGCTCTTCCGCGGCCTCGTCCTCGTCCTGCCGCGCACCCGCCGCTCGGTGACCGTCGCCTCCTTCGTCGCCGCGCTCGTCTCCGTGCCCGCCGCGGCCGCCGCCTTCACCCTCGTCTACGCCATCGGCGGCACCACCGACGTACCGCTCGGCAAGGTGCTCACCGCGATGGTCGGCGTCCACACGCTCATCGGCATCGGCGAGGCCGCCATCACCATGCTGACCGTCGGCGCGGTCGTCGCCGTCCGCCCCGACCTCGTCTACGGCGCCCGCGGCCTGAGCACCCCGCTCAAGCTCCGCGTGAACGGCGCACTGGTCGACGCGGCCCCGGCCACCCCGGCCGCCGAGCCCGGCTCGCCGAAGAAGGTGTGGATCGGCGGCCTGATCGCCGCCCTCGTCCTGGCCGGCTTCGTCTCCTTCTACGCCTCCGCCAGCCCCGACGGCCTGGAGAAGGTCGCCGCCGACAAGGGCATCGACAAGAACGTCGAGGAGCACGCCACGGCCGACTCCCCGCTCGCCGACTACGGCGTCAAGGGCGTCGAGGCGGCCAGGCTCTCCGGCGGCCTCGCGGGCGTGATCGGCGTGGGCGCGACCCTCGCCGTGGGCACCGGCGCGTTCTGGATGGTCCGCCGCCGCCGTACGGAATCGTCCGGAGCGCAGGTCTGACATGGGCGCGGGGCACACGCACAAGCTGTACCGGCAGGGAGACTCGCCGGTCCACGCGCTGCCCCCGCACACCAAGCTCGTCGCCGTCCTCGCCTTCGTCGTGGTCGTGGTCTCCACGCCCCGCGAGGCGGTCTGGGCCTTCGCCCTCTACGCCGTCCTGCTCGGCGTCGTGGCGGCGCTGGCCCGGATCCCGGCCGGGTTCCTGCTGCGGCGGCTGCTGATCGAGATCCCGTTCGTGGCCTTCGCGTTCCTGATGCCCTTCGTGGTCCCCGGCGAGCAGACGGAGGTCCTCGGGATCTCCGTCTCCGTCCCCGGCCTGTGGGGTGCCTGGAACGTCCTCGCCAAGGGCACCCTAGGCGTCGCCGCCTCCGTGCTCCTCGCCTCCACCACCGAACTGCGCGCGCTGCTCCTCGGCCTGCAGCGGCTGAAGCTGCCGCCCCTCCTCGTCCAGATCGCCTCCTTCATGATCCGGTACGGCGATGTGATCACCGACGAGATGCGCCGGATGTCCGTCGCCCGCCGCTCGCGCGGTTTCGAGGCGAAGGGCGTACGCCATTGGGGTGTTCTCGCCAAGTCCGCGGGCGCGCTCTTCATCCGCTCCTACGAGCGCGGCGAGCGCGTCCATCTCGCGATGGTCAGCCGGGGGTACGCGGGGTCCATACCGGTCATCGACGAGGCGACGGCCACCCGGACCCAGTGGACGTACGCCGCCGTCCTGCCGCTCGCCGCCCTGCTGATCTGCCTGCTCGGATGGACGCTATGAACGTTGCCCCCTCGCTCGAGGTCCGCGGCCTCGCCTACGCCTACCCCGACGGCCACCAGGCCCTCTTCGGTGTCGACCTGACCGTCGCGCGCGGCGAGCGGGTCGCCCTGCTCGGGCCCAACGGCGCCGGCAAGACCACGCTCGTCCTCCACCTCAACGGGATCCTCACTGGCGGCGCCGGCACGGTCTCCGTCGCCGGAATGCCCGTCGAGAAGCGGAACCTGGCCGAGATCCGGCGCCGGGTCGGGATCGTCTTCCAGGACCCGGACGACCAGCTGTTCATGCCGACCGTCCGCGAGGACGTCGCCTTCGGTCCGGCCTCGGCCGGGCTGCGCGGCGCGGAACTGGAGGCCGTCGTCCACCGCGCGCTGGAACGCGTCGGGATGGCCGAGTACGCGGACCGGCCGCCGCACCACCTCTCCTTCGGGCAGCGCCGACGCGTGGCGGTGGCCACCGTCCTCGCGATGGAGCCCGAGATCCTCGTCCTGGACGAGCCCTCCTCCAACCTCGACCCCGCCTCGCGCCGCGAGCTCGCCGACGTCCTGCGCTCCCTGGACGTCACCGTCCTCATGGTCACCCACGACCTGCCGTACGCCCTGGAGCTCTGCCCGCGCTCGGTGATCCTCAGCGAGGGCGTGATCGCCGGGGACGGGCCCACGGCCGACGTCCTCGCCGACGGGGAGCTGATGGCCCGCAACCGCCTGGAACTGCCGTACGGCTTCTCCCCCCGCCCGGTCGCCTGACCGTTCCCGACCCCGGAATCGGGGGTCCCGGTCCGGCGTTGCACCATGGGGGCGCGACGGATCCGGTACGAGCGAGAAGGAGTGTGGGACGTGGACGTCCGGGGCACGGTGGCGGCGGGATTCGAGCCGGTCAGGGACGCGTTCCTGCGCAACTTCCACGACCGCGGCGAGCGGGGCGCGGCACTCGCCGTCTACCGCGACGGCGTGAAGGTCGTCGATCTGTGGGGCGGTACGAAGGACGTCGACGGGGACGCCCCGTGGGCCGTGGACACCGCGCAGGTCGTCCGCTCGGCCACCAAGGGCGTCGCGGCGGCCGTACCGCTGCTGCTGCACCAGCGCGGGCAGCTCGACCTGGACGCGCCCGTCGGCACGTACTGGCCGGAGTTCAAGGCGGCCGGCAAGGACCGGGTGAGCGTACGGCAGTTGCTCGCGCACCGGGCCGGGCTGCCGGTCCTCGACCGGCCGCTGACGCTCGCGGAGGCGATCGACCCGGTGATCGCCCAGGCCGCGATCGCCGCGCAGGGCCCGGTCTGGGAACCGGGCACGGCACACGGCTACCACGCCCACACCTTCAGCTGGCTGACCGGCGGCCTGGTCCACCGCGTCACCGGCCGCACCATCGGCCGCTGGATCGCCGAGGAGATCGCCCGTCCGCTCGGCCTCGACCTCTGGATAGGTCTGCCGCCCGAGGAGGCGGCGCGGGTCGGCCGCCTCGGCCCGGTGGAGGAGCTGGAACCCGCCGACAGCGGCGCCCTGAAGCTGCGCCCCAAGCGCTCGGTCACCGAGGCCTACCGCGACCCGAACTCCCTCACCCGGCGCGCCTTCGGCGCCATCGACCCCAAGCCCGACGAGAACGACCCGGCGTACCGCGCGGCCGAACTGCCCGGCTCGGCCGGCGTCTCCACCGCCCGCGCCCTGGCCCGCTTCTACGCCGCCACCCTCGGCCCGGTCGACGGCGGCCCCCGCCTCTTCGCCCCGGCGACCCTGACCCTCGCCCGCACCGAGGAGTCCGCGGGCCCCGACCGCGTCCTGATGGTCGGCACCCGCTTCGGCCTGGGCCACATGCTCCACGGCCCGGCCTCGCCCCTCCTCGGCCCCACCTCCTTCGGACACCCCGGCCGAGGCGGCTCCCTGGGCTTCGCGGACCCCGAATCGGGCATCGCCTTCGGCTACGTGACGAACGGCATGCGCAAGACGGTCACCGCGGACCCACGCGCCCAGGCCCTGGTGCGAGCGGTGCGGTCGGTGCTGTGATCGGCGCATGGACAGGTTCGAGGGGTATGCGGCACTGATCACCGGCGGGGCGCGCGGCATCGGGGCCGCGACCGCGCGCAGGCTGGCGGAGGAGGGCGCGCGCGTCCTGGTCGCCGATGTGGACGAGGAGGCGGCGCGGGAGACGGCCGGCGGGCTGCCCGGGGCCCGAGCCGTGCGGTGCGATGTCGGGGATCCGGAGTCGGTGGCCGCGGCCGTCGCGTACGCCGCGGAGGAGTTCGGCGGGCTCGACGTGCTCGTCAACAACGCGTTCGCGCGGGATCTGCCGGACGTCGGACCCTTCGAGGACGAGCCCGAGGACGGCTGGCGTCGCCAGTTCGACGTCACGCTGATGGGCGCGGTCCGCTGCTCCCGGGCCGCGCTGCCCCTGCTCGCCGCGGGCGGGCGCGGCGCGATCGTCAACATCGGGTCCGTCAACGCCGAGGCGTACTTCGGCAACCACGCCTACAGCGCGGCCAAGGCGGGCCTCGCCTCCCTGACCCGGACCCTCGCGGGCGCCGCGGCCCCGCACGGGGTGCGGGTCAACCAGATCACCCCCGGCACGATCGCCACCCGCGGCTGGCACTCCCGGGAGAAGCAACTGGCCGCACTCGCCGACCGCGTCTACCCGCTGGGCCGGGTCGGCACCCCGGAGGACGTGGCCTCCGCGGTCGCCTTCCTCGCCTCCCGTGACGCGGCCTGGATCACCGGCACGGACCTCCGCGTGGACGGCGGGCTGCTCGCCGTGAACTCGCACTTCGCCGAGGTGCTGGGGGAGTAGGCTCCGGCCCCGGTCAACTCGCGTGCAGCATCAGGCCGATGCCCACCACCATCAGACCCGCCGCCGCCACCCGCGGCCCCCCGAACCGCTCCTTGAAGAAGAGCGCTCCGATGGCCGCGCCCACGATGATCGAGGACTCCCGCAGGGCCGCGATCGGGGCCAGGGCCGCCTTCGTCTGGGCCCAGAGGACCAGACCGTACGCGCAGACCGAGAGCGCCGCCCCGAGCAGCCCCCGGACCGCGTGCGGCCGGAGCTGGGGCAGGAGCGCGGACCGGCGGGTCCACAGCGCGTACGCCGGGATGGCCAGGCCCTCCAGGACCATCAGCCACGCGATGTAGCCGAGCGGGGTGCCCGAGGCGCGTACCCCGACGCCGTCGACGACCGTGTAGCCCGCGATGGCCAGGCCCGTCGCCCCGGCCGCGAGCAGCGCCGGCCAGTCGGGGCGGCGGCCGGAGCCGCGAACCCCCCACAGGGCCAGGCCGGTCAGACCGGCGCATGCGAACGCCACCCCGGTGAGCTGCCAGCCGTCCGGGATCTCGTCGACGAAGACGGCCGCGAGGAACGTGACGGCCAGCGGGGCCGTACCCCGCGCGATCGGGTACATCTGGCCGAAGTCGCCGAGCGTGAACGACCGCATGAGCAGGGCCATGTAGCCCACGTGCAGCACGGCCGACACGATCAGGTACGGCCATGCCCCGGCCGCGGGCAGCGGTACGAAGAAGGCCGCAACGCCCCCGATCAGCGCCCCGCCGCCGGAGATCAGCGTGAAGGAGAGCAACTGGTCGCGGATCGTGTGGGCGAGCGCGTTCCAGCCGGCGTGCGTCACGGCGGCGAGCAGCACCGCCGCCGCGACCAGCGGCGTCACTTGGTCCGCTCGCGGACGTCCACGAGCGCGCCGCCCGCGTGGGCGATCAGCGACTTGGGGTCCAGCGCGAACACCGTGTGCGGGGTGCCGGCAGCCGCCCACACCACGTCGTGGTCGAGCAGCCCCCGGTCGGCCAGGACCCGGGTCCGGGTGCGGTGCCCGAACGGCGGGACGCCCCCGATCGCGTACCCCGTGGTCTCCCGTACGACCCTCGCGTCGGCCCGCGTCACGGCCTCGACGCCCAGCTCCTCGCGCACCCGGTCCACGTCGACCCGCGAGGAGCCGTCCATCAGGACCAGCACCGGGACCCCGTCCGCCGCGAAGATCAGCGACTTGACGATCTCGGAGACCTCGCAGCCGATGGCCTCGGCGGCCTGCGCGGCGGTGCGGGTCTCGTCCGGGAACCGGCGGATCTCGACGTCGAGGCCGAGCTCCCGAAGGGCCGCGGCGAACTGGGGGTGGGCGTGGGATTCAGGAGAGGTCATGGCCCGCACGCTAGCGGTCGGTGTACGGGCCACGCGACTGGATTGGTCCGGGTCGGCTCCGGGCTCAGCCCGCGATCGGCCCCCGGGCTCCCGCGTCGCGCCGGAAGCAGGGCCGGCCAGCGATCGGCCCCCGGGCTCCCGCGCCGCGCCGGAAGCAGGGCCGACCCGCGATCGGCCCCCGAGGTCCCTCCGAGCTCAGCCCGCCCGCAGCACGCTCGCGACCACCGGGCCCGCCGCGTCGCCGCCGTGCCCGCCCTCCTGCACGACGGCCGCGGCGGCCAGGTCGTCGGAGTAGCCGGCGAACCAGCTGTTGGAGGTGGACTGGCCGTCGACCTCCGACGAGCCCGTCTTCGCCCCCTTGACCCCGCCGACCGACGCCATCGCCTTCGCGCCCGTTCCGTCGCCCGTCGCCGCCGCCCGCATCATCGAACGCAGCTGGCGGGCCACCGAGTCCGGCAGCGAACGCGAGGCCTCGGCGAACGTCCGGCCGTCCAGGTCCCTGGACACCAGGAACGGCTGCTTGAACGTCCCGTACTTCGCGGTGGCGGTGATCGAGGCGATGTTGAGCACGTTCATCTGCACCGTGCCCTGCCCGATGTACTGCGCCGCCGCCGTGCCGTGCGTCGCCTCGGGGACGGACCCGTCGAACGACTTGATGCCCGTCTTCCAGTCGAGGTCGATCCCGAAGACGTCCCGGGCCTCCTTGCCGAGCGCGGAGTCGTCGTCGACGTCGTCGATCCACTTGATGAACGCGGTGTTGCAGGACTTGGCGAAGCTCCGGGAGAAGGGCACGTCGCCGAGCGCGAAGCCGTCGAGGTTGTGGAAGGGCGTCCCGTAGTACGTGACGTCCTTCGGACACGGCGCGGTCCCGCTCGCCGTCACGAAGCCCTTCTCCAGGAGCATCGCCGCCGTGACGATCTTCAGGGTCGAGCCGGGCGCCTGCTGGCCCTCGAACGCCGTGTTGAAGCCGGCGGACGGGCTGTTGGCCACCGCCCGTACCTCGCCCGTCGACGGCTTGATCGCCACCACCGACGCCTGCCCGTACTTCTTCACCGACCGCTCGGCCGCCGCCTGGACGGCCGCGTCGATGGTCGTCTCGAGCCGTCCGGGCTTGCCCGGGACGTGGGTGACGAGGGTGGTGTCGGGGACGCCCTCGGTGTCGGACTGGATGAAGGTCTCGACGCCCGGCTCGCCGCCGACCCTCGTCCCGTACTTGTCGCGCAGCTGGTCCAGGACCGGCCCGAGCGAGGGGTACTTCTCCTTCGTCAGCTCGACGCCCTTGCGGTCGACGGCCTTGACGGCGCCCGTCTTCGCCGCGCCGGTGCGCAGGGTCGACTTCTGGGTCAGCTTCGGGTGGATGACGCTCGGCTTCCACTCGACGAGCGGCCGCCCGGTGGTCAGCCCGCGCACCACGGTCAGCTCCGAGGCGTACGTCCAGGGCTTCGACTGCCCCTCGTACGTCACGGTGGCGTTCACCGTGAAGGGCACCTTGGCGCCGACCGCCTTGCCCGGGGTGATCTCGGCCTTGGAGACCTTCGCGCCTTCGCGATAGTTCAGCACGGCCGGCCCGGCCTCGACGGGGTTGTTGGTCGCCTGCGCGGCACGGTCGGACTCCCCGGCCGCCCAGGCGGCCAGGAACTCCTTCGCGGCGCTCTCGACCTCGTCCCCCGTGACGGGCCCGGATCTCTTCTCCGCCCCCTGGGTGCTCGCCCCCGAGCCGTCGTTGATCCCGCCGGCCAGCGTGTAGCCCCCGTAGAGGACTCCACCCGCGACGACGACGAAGACTCCTCCGACGATGGCCACCTTCGCTCCACTGCGCACGATTGCGCTCCCCTCCCCAGGCGATCATGGAAGCCTAGGTGACAGGTGTGACACGGGTGACGGTTGTTACCGGAACGGAATCACCAGGCCCTGCCCGTACGGGACTTGGGAATCCGGCTATGCCCAGGTGTCCAGCCACATCCTGTTCCGCCACTGGCCCATCGGAATCGACGTGCCGTGTAGATCGGCCAGACAGCTGAAGCCTTGCGGATCAAAGGCAGACTGGCTCTGACCAGCGACTTCCCATCTGTCTGGGGCCGGTGGCCGCCCTGTGGGCCGTCCATGGGCCGTGGCGAGAGCCTTCGCGGACGGGTCCTGCCCTGGAGACGATGGGAGAGAGCCCTCAGCGGGGAGTCCACCATGGACCCTCAGGCACGGCGTAAACGGCTACTCCCTCGCATCGCCGTGCTCTCAGCGGTGCTGATTTTGGTCGCCATAGTGCTGCTGTTCCTCATGGAGGGCGAAGGGGCCGCGCCGCCATCGGGAGGGGAGGCGGAGGCGGCGATGCCAACGACTGGGCAGGATTGGCAATAGGGGCACGGGGCGCGCTGGGTGGTATCTGGAGTGCCTACACGTCACACAAGCTGTCACGCAGCACCCAACGGGCAGAGGCGCAGCACGGCCACACCGCAAGCTGGTCCCGCGATGCAGCGCCCCACCGGCGGCCGCATGAACGTAGGCACTAACTGATCGTTGCAGAATGAGGTTCGCAGGCGGCGGAGGCATATGAGGCTGCAGGCCAGCTCGAGGAGGCCCTGGTGGAGATCGGCGCGTCGTTCGTATCGCCGGGGCTTGCGGCGGGGACGTCCCCGCCGACCCCGAATCGGCGGAACGGCGTCCAGCAGCGGCAGGAGCTGGGTGACGTCATGCCGGTTCCCGCCGGTCAGCGTCACGGTGAGCGGGGCTCCGTGGCGGTCCACGATCAGGTGGTGCTTGGAGCCGGAACGGGCGCGGTCGACGGGCGAGGGACCGACGTGATCCCCCCTTTGAGGGCCCGGACGTGCGACCCGTCCACGGAACAGTCGTCCAGGTCCAGCAGGGCGGCGCGCCGAAGCTCGGCCAGCAGGGCGGCATGCAGGCGTGGCCAGACGCCGGCCTCGGTCCAGTCCCGCAGCCGACGCCAGGACGTCACTCCGGAGCAGCCCACGGTCTCTGCGGGGACATCGCGCCACGCGACACCGGTCCGCAGCACGTACATGACGCCGGCGAGTGCTACCCCGGTCGGGAACGCGCAGCCGACCGGGGTAGCAGCGGCGCCGTTCGGGAGCGGGCGGCAGCAGCGGGGCCACCCGCTGCCACAGGTCGTCAGGAACAAGATCAGCACGCATTCCTGACACCCTGCCGACAAGATCACTGAGCACAAGACCCGCGACTCAAGTCACTGAAGCGATCAGTAAGGAGGCACGGCCCGTGGCACCCACCGCTGTTCGCGCCGCCGCCACGAATGCTGCGATCGCCGGGTGGGTGCCGCCGCCCGCGCGGAAGGCGACCTTCGAGCGGCGGAAGAGGGGCAGCCGGGTCAGGACCACGTCCTCGGGGGCGTGTGCGGTGGCCATCTCCGGTATGAATCCGGCGCCTTGGCCGATGGCGGCCAGTGCCAGGACCGTACGGAAGTCGTTGACCTGATGGCGGATGCGCGGCTGGAATCCGGCTGCCTGACAGGCGCGCACGGCCATCGCGTGACCGGTCGTGCCGTCCCGGGCCGTGATCCATGGGGACGTGGCCCACGGTCCGAGCAGCTCGGCCAGCGTTTCGCCGCGGGCGACGAGACCGGTGGCGGGCGCGCCCCTGGTGGCCAGGTACATCGGCTCCTCCAACAGGGGCACCTGGTCGACCGTGGTGTCCGGTGACGCGGGCACGAAGTCGTAGTCGTGGACGAGGGCCACGTCGAGTTCGCCGGCGCGTAGGCCGTCGGAGACCCGCGCCGAGTCGATCTCCTGCACCATCGGTTCCAGCGCGGGATGCCGCTGGGCCAGTTCGGCCAGCGTGGCGGGCACGATCGCGGGGCCGCCAGAGGGGAACGTCCCGATCCGCAGTGGCCCGCCGATGCCCTCGCGTGCCCCGGCCAGCTCGGACACGGCCAGTTCGAGGCGTTCGAGGACGGCATCGGCGTGGGTGACGAGGGTGCGGCCCGCGGGGGTGAGCACCACCCGTCTGCCACTTCGTTCAAGCAGGGGTACGCCCGCCTCGCGCTCAAGCACGCTCAGCTGCTGGGAGACGGCCGAGGCGGTGAAGGTCAGCGCCTCGGCGACGGCCGCGATGGTGCCGCGTCGGTCCAGCTCGCGCAGCAGGTGGAGACGTCGGACATCGAGCATAAGGTGAGCTTACGCATGAGGAAAGAAACATGAACTGGATCTACTGGGTTGGTGTCGGTCAGGCTGGGCGTATGAAGCCCGAAGCGAATCTCACCGGCCTGTTTGTCCCCTTGGTGACTCCGTTCACCGACGACCTGCGCCTCGCCCCGGACGCGCTCGCCTGCCTCGCCGACGAGGCGCTGGCGGCCGGCGCTCGGGGACTCGTCGCCCTGGGCACCACTGCGGAGGCGGCCACGCTGACCACCGAGGAGAAGCGGGCCGTGGTCCGCATCTGCTCGGCCGCCTGCCGGGCACACGGAGCTCCGCTGATCGTCGGCGTCGGCACCAACGACACCGCCGCCGCCATCACGACACTGCGGGAGCTCGCTCAGAGCGGTGACGTCGCCGCGGCGCTGGTTCCCACGCCGCCCTACACCCGGCCCGGCGAGGCGGGAACGCTGGCGCACTTCACGGCACTCGCCGAACACGGGGGCCTGCCGCTGGTCGTCTACGACATCCCGTACCGCACCGGTCAGTCGCTCAGCACCGGCACTCTGAACGCGCTCGGGCACCTACCGGAGGTCGTCGGGGTCAAGTACGCGACCGGTGCGATCGACGCGGCCGCGATGGAACTGCTCGGCTCGTCGACACCGGGCTTCGCGGTGCTCGGTGGCGATGACGCCGTCATCTCGCCGCTGCTCGCGGCGGGCGCCCGCGGCGGCATCCTGGCGTCGGCCAATGTCCGCACCGCTGACTTCGCCGAGCTGATCTCGCTGTGGCAGCGAGACGCCACCGGACCGGCCCGCAGGCTGGGAATGGAGCTGGCCCGGCTGTCCGCCGCGCTCTTCGCCGAGCCGAACCCGACCGTGATCAAGGGGGTGTTGCACGCCCAGGGCCGTATTCCCAGCCCGGCCGTCCGACTGCCGCTGCTGGCCGCCTCCGCTGATTCGGTCCGCCTAGCGGCGGACCTGTCCGCCACCAGGACCCACCAAGCCCACCAAGGGACCGCGGCCTGAGACAGACCCGTGGTCCCCGGGGGAACCCCGTAGACCTTCGATGCAAGCCGATTGGGCCCGGCCCGCTCCTGTGCCGCCACACTCCCCACATGGGCGAGCCGTCCAGGCGGCCAAGACGGCGGGTCGATCCACAACGTGGACCTGTCAGCGGCTGTGATGTTGAGATTGCGACGATGCCCGAATGACTGATGAGATCCGCAAGACCTACCTGCAGGCTGCCGAGAAGGCGGTGCACCTGCTGGCCACAGACCAGGTAGCCCGACGCTGGGAGACCGAATCCGTGCTCCCCGGGATGTCAGTGGGTGGGCTGGCCGGCCACCTTGCGCGTAGCGTCCTCCAGGTCGAGTGGTTCCTCGACGGTCAGGTAGTCGGCGCAGAACCGGTGTCACCGGTTCGGTACTACGCGCGGCTCGCCGATACGTCGTTGCCGGACTCTGCGCTGAACGTCGGGGTGCGTGCCCGCAGCGAGGAAACCGCCGCGGCCGGGTCCGCTGTCGTGGCTGAGCAGGCCCGGGCAGCGTGGATGCGGCTGACGCAGCGGCTGGGCATGGAGTCGGCCGATCGGCGGGTGGCTGTCCTTCACCGGCCGGGAGAGGAGATGTTGCTCGACGGATACCTGCAGACCCGTTGCGTCGAGCTAGCGGTTCACCTTGATGACCTCGCGCTCAGTGTCGACGCGCCATGCCGAGTGCCCGATGCTGCGCTCGCCATCGCGGTGGATGTGCTCGTTGCCGCCGCCCGGGACCGGCACGGCGACCAAGCCGTGTTGCATGCGCTCGCCAGGCGTGAGCGTGACGTTGACCAGGCCCTACGTGTGTTGTAGGTACGCTGGAGATCGTGAGCCGACTCAATCGGTCCGACGTCGACAACGCGACGCTCGACGCACTGCGGATCACGACGGACCGTCTGTGCTCCGAGTACCCGTTCATGCCGAGTGACCAGCTCCTGATCGAGGGCCGTCAGTGGTTGCGCCGGGTTGTCGAGCTGCACTCCAAGAGCCTCACGCTCGCCCAACACCGGGAAGCGCTCGCCCTTTCGGGGTGGCTTTGCCCTCCTCGTTGGCTGCGTGGAGTACGACTCCGGCGACCGTCACGCGGCCGAATCGACACGACGCGCAGCGCTCTCGATCGCGACAGAGGCAGATCACGCGGAAGTGGCCGGATGGGCGCACGAGATGCGGGCCTGGTTCGCTCTCACGACCGGCGACTACCGGGGAGTCATCGCTGCGGCTCAGGCCGGGGCGGAGGTCGCCGCCCATCACGGCGTAGCGGTGCAGCTCGCGGGCCAGGAGGCGAAGGCTTGGGCGTGGCTCGGGGACCGGCGTCAGGTGGAAGTCGCGTTGGGACAAAGGCCGGCGGCTGCTCGAAGGGATGCCGCACCCGGAGAACCTGGACGACCACTTCGTGGTCGATCCGGCGAAGTTCGACTTCTACTCGATGGACTGCTACCGCCTGGTGGGCGAGGACCGGCTTGCCCGGAACCTCGCCGAGGAAGTGCTGCGTGCGGGTACGGACTTCGATGGAACAGAGCGCTCGCCGATGCGCAACGCGGAGGCGCGCGTGACGCTCGGCGTAACGGCGGCCCGCGAAGGTGACCTGGAGCAGGCGCTCATCATGGGGGAGCGGGCGCTCCAGGGCGACAGGCAGTCGGTCCCCTCGCTCATCATGACGAGCCGCGAGCTGGCCGCCGAGGTCAAGCGCCGGTACAGCCACGAGCCATCGGCTCAGCACTCCCTCGCGCACCTGCGTGCGCTGGGCCAGGAAAAGCCCGGCTTCCTGCCCAACTAGCAAGCGCTCCCCCCTCCTCGGACCCCGGTTTCGCGCTGAGACCGGGGCGCCGGCGTCTCCCTTGCTAGACGCTAGAGGGCAGGTCAGGGCTGTGATTGGTCGCTAGCGGGGTTGCTAGACCTAGCAACCCCCATCGCTAGACCTAGCGGCGCGTTCGGGTGCCCGTCTGCCCGTGGGAGAGGCTAGAAGGTGCGGCCGTTGGCCGCTCGACCCTTGGCAGCTCGCTTCGCTCGCGCTGCGGTGCGCGCCGTCGGGGCGAGGTGCTCTGCGCTCCGCGGCTTGTCTTGTCGCTTGTCGCCTCGGACGTCCGTGTGCCTCCCGAGGCATGGAAGGGGCTTCTGACCTGCGTGGCGACAAGCGACAAGACAAGTGACAAGCGACAAGCGGGCGACAAGCCGGGCCCTGAGGCGGAGATCGAAGAGCCCACATGCCTCGGCGTGCGCGGGGCTGGTCTCTTCTCGCGGGACGTGGAGCGAGTGCCCCTCAAGGCAAGAGGAGCACCCCTGCGCCCGGGTGCTCCTCTTGCCTGAAGGATCAGCGTCCGCAGCCCACCCCCCTCTAAGAGTTTTCTGACCTGCGGTGATGCTCTTAGGGGAGCGCTGATCTTGCGGACGCTGCGGACGCTGGCGGACGCTATACATTCTGTTTAGCGTCCGCATGGAAAGTACAGGTCAGTGGGGGTCCGGAGAGGGCGGGGGACGCTGCTCTCTCTCAACTCTCTAGTTTGAGCAGGGAGGCTTTTCAGAGGGGGGCCGGTGGTGGGCACCCGCCGTCACCCCCTCCTGAAAAGCCTCCCTGGAGCGCCACGCAGCGTGTGGAGTCCGTGGCCGCCTGCCCCGGACGGCATTCCAAAGCTAGGACGCGCCCGCCTCAAGCAGTTCCTTGGCCTGTGCCTCGTCCCGCGGAATCTCCTTGCGGACCAGTGGCTTGACCACGAGCGGGACGAGGACCCTGCCGATGCCGTGCGGCTCGAGGTCGAGGGACAGCGTCAGCCGGGATCGCTGGCCGTCGTCGAGCGGCTCGATCGTGCCCCGGAGGTCACTGCGGACCGGGCCGTCGACGCCGTGGAAGTGCCAGCTGCGCGGCGGGTCGAACTCCGTGACCTCCATGGTCATGGGGACCTCCAGGCGCCCGATCTGCCGCTGCACCTGGAAGCGAGAGCCGACGCTGAGCGGCCCTTCACTCAGGGTGCGTACCGCTGCGGCGCTCTCCTCCCACTCCGCGATGTGGTTCGGATCTGTCATGTACGTGAAGACTTCGTCGGGGCGACGGGAGATGTCGATGCTTTCTTCGATGCGGGACATTGCGCCCCCTTCGGGTAGCCCCTAGGACAAAATGATCCCACGGGGCGAGGAGGGCGACCATCGGCCGCCGCGGCCCGGCGAGCCGCCTGCGGCGCCACACCAGAGCCTGGCCCTGCCGGCCGTGATCGACGATCTTCATCGAACCCCAGCCCGGGAACGATCACTGTGCTAGGCAGCGGTGATCATTCTCAGCGCCAGAGGCTGTACCAGTCCCAAGGCCGGGCTAGGACTCCCGGCCCGCGCCTGATCGCAGCCCCGCGTCGGCGCCCATCGGGGATTCGGGAAGCTCAAGGCCGGAGTCCACAAGCCTCACTCATCCTGGCTCCGCGAACCCGCCCAAGATCATTTGCCAGGCAGGTCCTAGTGGCTACTGCCTACTGCCCAATCGACTGGTGAGAGCACCTGTGTGGGCAGTAGGGGGCGCTCTACTGCCCACTTGCCAGTAGGCAGTAGGCAGTAGAGCCACGCATGGCCCCGGCTACTGGGTAGAGGGGGCGGCACCCCAGTACCGGGTAAGCCGCCGTGCCTCCGCTCTCGCTGGGGCCGTGGGCGCCCGAGGGTCGCCCGCCCGAAGGGCGGTCCTTAACGGCGGCCAACAATCACCAAGGGGGCGCGGTCACCGGCCGTGCCCTCTTCGTGTCTTTTTCCTGTTAGACCCAGGTGTCCAGCCACATCCGATTGCGCCACTGGTCCATCGGAATCGACGTGCCCGTGTAGATGGGCCAGAAATAGATGAAATTCCAGACGATGAGGAGAACGAGAACTCCCGCCCCCACCGCCCCGAACGTCCGGCGCCTTTCCGACGAGCCCGGTGGGCCGATCATCGCGCCGATCATCATGGTCACCGCGAGGCACAGGAACGGCACGAACACCACCGCGTAGAAAAGGAAGATGGTGCGTTCCTGATAGAGGAACCACGGCAACCAGCCCGCCGCGATTCCGCATGCGATCGCGCCCGCCCGCCAGTCCCGGCGGAAGGCCCAGCGCCACAGGATGTACAGGATCGCGAAGCAGGCCGCCCACCACAGCAGCGGTGTGCCGAGGGCCAGGACCTCCTGGGCGCACTTCTCCGTCGCGTTCGCGGGGCAGCCCGCCGTGCCAGGTGCCGGGGACTCGTAGAAGTACGAGACGGGGCGGCCCAGGACGATCCAGCTCCATGGGTTCGACTCGTACGTGTGCGGCGAGTTCAGGCCCACATGGAACTTGTAGACCTCGGTCTCGTAGTGCCACAGGCTGCGCAGCCAGTCCGGCAGGAAGGCCCAGGTCCCGCCGCCGTTCAGCTTGTCCTGCTCCGTCGCCCAGTTCCGGAAGTACCCCTTGTCCGTGACGATCCAGCCCGTCCACGTGACCAGGTACGTGACGATCGCGACCGGCACCACCGAGACGAACGCCGGGATCAGGTCGCGCCGCAGCACCGCGGCGTACGGCCGGACCGCGCCCGCCGTGCGCCGGCCGCCCACGTCCCACACCACGGCCATCAGACCGAACGCGGCCATGACGTACAGGCCGTTCCACTTCGTCGCCGCCGCGAGCCCCAGCATCACCCCCGCGGTGAGCCGCCACGGCCGCCAGCCGAGCCGCAGGGTCTCCGCGATGTCCACGTCCGGCCGCAGGACCCCCTCCTCGTCCACGGGCAGCTCCCGCGCCAGCCTCCGCCGCGCCCAGTCCCGGTCGACGACCAGACAGCCGAAGGCGGCGAGCACGAAGAACATCAGCACCTGGTCGAGCAGCGCCGTACGGCTCATCACGAAGTGCAGACCGTCCACCGCGAGCAGCAGTCCGGCCAGACACCCCAGGAACGTGGAGCGGAACAGCCGCCGCCCGATCCGGCACAGCATCAGCACCGAGAGGGTGCCGAGCAGCGCCACCATGAACCGCCAGCCGAAGGGCGTGAAGTCGAAGATCTTCTCGCCCAGGCCGATGACCCATTTGCCCATCGGCGGATGGACCACATAGCCCGGCTCGGTGGGGATCGCGACCGCGCCGGGGTCGGCGAGGATCGACTTGTCGATGTCCTTCGGCCACGCCCCCTCGTAACCCTGGTTGATCAGTGCCCAGGAGTCCTTGGCGTAGTACGTCTCATCGAATATCACCGCGTTCGGCTTGCCCAGGTTCCAGAACCGCAGCAGCCCCGCCAGCAGCGCCACCAGCAGCGGACCGCCCCAGGCGGCGAGCCGCCAGATCACGTCCCCGGCGCCGGGAGCGACCCCGAGCAGCGACCACAGCCGCTTCGACGGTCGTGTGTACGACGGCACGAGACGCTCCCGCAGCCCCGGCCCGGCAGCCCTCGAAGCGGGTGGTGCGTAGCCGAAGCGCCGCAGACGCTGCTGCCACGACGGGGGCTCTTCCACGGCGTGCTGACCCTGCAGGGTCTCGGGTGCGGTACTGGTCACCGCGCCATCGTAGGGAACGCGCCTGTGCGAGTCGCCTGTCCGGGCTGGGAGGATGACCCATGTGACAGGAACGCTGGTACTTGCAGGGACGCCCATCGGGGACATCGGGGACGCGCCGCCGCGGCTCGCGGCCGAGCTGGAGACCGCCGACATCGTCGCGGCGGAGGACACCCGGCGGCTGCGCGGCCTGACCCGGGCCCTCGGGGTGCACACGTCGGGCCGGGTCGTCTCCTACTTCGAGGGCAACGAGTCCGCCCGTACGCCCGAACTGGTCGAGGCGCTCGTCGGCGGCGCGCGGGTGCTGCTCGTCACCGACGCGGGGATGCCGTCCGTCTCCGACCCCGGCTACCGGCTCGTCGCCGCCGCCGTCGAGCAGGACATCAAGGTCACCGCCGTCCCCGGCCCCTCCGCCGTGCTGACCGCGCTCGCCCTGTCCGGGCTGCCCGTGGACCGCTTCTGCTTCGAGGGCTTCCTGCCGAGAAAGGCCGGCGAGCGGCTCGGGCGGCTGCGGGAGGTCGAGCAGGAGCGCAGGACCCTCGTCTACTTCGAGGCCCCGCACCGGCTCGACGACACCCTCGCCGCGATGGCCGAGGTCTTCGGCGCCGAGCGCCGGGCCGCCGTCTGCCGCGAGCTGACCAAGACGTACGAGGAGGTCAAGCGCGGCGGCCTCGCCGACCTCGCGGAGTGGGCGAAGGACGGCGTACGGGGCGAGATCACCGTCGTCGTCGAGGGCGCCCCCGAGGCCGCGCCCGCCGAACTGGACGCCGAGGAGCTGGTGCGCAGGGTGCGGGTGCGCGAGGAGGCGGGGGAGCGTCGCAAGGAGGCGATCGCGGCGGTCGCGGCCGAGGCGGGGCTGCCCAAGCGCGAGGTGTTCGATGCCGTCGTCGCGGCAAAGAACGCGGCTGCGACGGGCCCCGGAAAAGGTAAAGAGCTATCGTGAAAAGCAAAGCGAAACCCGCGCGGCGGGCCTCCTGAGGGCCTGAGAGCAAGGGAACGCCAAAGAGCGTTCCATTGTTCGTCCGGCGCTGATGCGCTCCGGCCCGAAAAGGCGTCCACTGGATCGGTGGAGAGGAGCTGGCATGAGTGAGATCACCGGCACCGGCATACCCGTCGCCCACGAGGCGTACGCCTTCGCCTGCATGAGGTGCGGGTACGGCTGGGAGCAGGCGTACGACATCGAGCACCACGTCGACGCGGCCGGCCAGGAATTCATCGTCTACAAGGCCGGCGGCGAACGGGTCCCCTCGCCGCTGTCCAGCCCGACCTGCATGAACTGCGGCGCGCATGTCGTCCGCATCATGCGCGCGGGCCAGGTTTCATCGGTCCTCGACTCCTGGGAGCAGGCCTACCATCCGCGCGCGGCCGGAGCCGCCGAAGCAACCGGGGCGAAGCGGCCGGTCACGCCCGCCGGCCCGATCGGCCTGGCGGGGCCGATCGGTCAGGACCTCGAACGGGGCGAGGCGCCGGAGGGGGACGCTCCCGGCCCGGTGTACGTGAAGGAATCCCGCAGGCGCCATCTGTCGGACCTCTTCCACCGCAAGCCCCCGGCGTCGTAACCCCGGCTCCGGGATCACACCCACCGACCCGTGGGCCACCGGCTCCGCAGCCGGCCGTCCCGCAGGCCACCGCGAGTGAACTCATGGCCCCTCGTACGATCGGGGTCATGAGTTCCAAGGACGCCCCGCCGCCGCTGCCCGAGCCCCTCCTGGTGCCGGTGGCGGACTCGCACACCCACCTGGACATGCAGTCCGGCACCGTCGGGGAGGCCCTCACCAAGGCCGCCGCCGTCGGCGTCACCACCGTCGTCCAGGTGGGCTGCGACCTCAAGGGCTCCCAGTGGGCCGCCGAGACCGCCGCCGCGCACGAGAACGTGCATGCCGCCGTCGCCCTCCACCCCAACGAGGCACCCCGGATCGTGCTGGGCGATCCGGACGGCTGGTCCCGCCAGGGCGCCCGCGAGGCAGGCGGGGACGCGGCCCTCGACGAGGCCCTCGCCGAGATCGACCGGCTGGCCGCCCTGCCGTACGTCCGGGCCGTCGGCGAGACCGGCCTGGACTACTTCCGCACCGGCCCCGAGGGCAAGGCCGCCCAGGAGCGCTCCTTCCGCGCCCACATCGAGATCGCCAAGCGGCACGGCAAGGCGCTCGTGATCCACGACCGCGAGGCCCACGCCGACGTCCTGCGCGTCCTGGACGAGGAGGGCGCGCCGGAGCGGACCGTCTTCCACTGCTACTCCGGCGACGCAGAGATGGCCGAGATCTGCGCCGCGAAGGGCTACTACATGTCCTTCGCCGGCAACATGACCTTCAAGAACGCGCAGCCGCTGCGCGACGCCCTCGCCGTCGCCCCGCTGCAGCTCGTCCTCGTCGAGACGGACGCCCCTTTCCTCACCCCGGCGCCGTACCGCGGACGGCCGAACGCGCCGTACCTGATCCCGGTCACCGTCCGCGCGATGGCGGCCGTGCGCGGGATCGCGGAGGAGGAGCTCTGCGAGGCGATCGCCGTGAACACGGCCACCGCCTTCGATTACTGATGCATAACGGTTACGTGTTGTAGTCGGGTCGTTTTGGAGAGTGATCGCCGCCGGGGCTAGGGTCCCGGCCTCGTGAGCACTTCCCAGGGCAGTCACCGAGCCGGACGGCGGGCAGCGGACCTGCCCGTCCACGAGCAGCCCACCCAGGCCGCCCCGCTCGTCCTCCCGGGCCAGACCCCCGGCCGGCCCGCCGGCCAGGCCCCGGGTCAGGCTCCCGGCCAGGCCCCGGGTCAGGCTCCCGGCCAGGCCACGGGCCGCGCCGAGGCCCGGCGCGCCGCCCGCCGCCGCAAGGCCAGGCCCGGCCCCGGCGAGGGGCTGCGGCGCATCGTCCCGCAGGCCCTCGTCGTCGCCTTCCTCGCCGGCGGCACCAGCGCCTTCGTCGCCAACGACAAGGCCATCCGGCTCTCCGTCGACGGCGTACCGCGCACCCTGCACACCTTCGCCGACGACGTCGACGAGCTCCTCGCCGACGAGGGCCTGGCCGTCGGCTCCCACGACATCGTCGCCCCGGCGCCCGGCGAGGACCTGGCCAGCGGCGACGAGGTCGTGGTGCGCTACGGCCGGCCCGTCGCCCTCACCCTCGACGGGCAGCGCCGCCAGGTGTGGACCACGGCCAGGACCGTCGACGGCGCCCTGCGCCAGCTCGGCGTCCGGGCCGAGGGCGCGTACCTCTCGGTATCCCGCTCCGCCCCCATCTCCCGCCAGGGCCTCGCCCTCGACGTCCGTACCGAACGGACCGTCACCCTCCTCGCCGACGGCCGTGCACGGACCCTGCGCACCAACGCCGCCACCGTCCGCGAGGCCGTCGAGGAGGCCGGGATCACCCTCTCCGGCCAGGACACCACCTCCGTACCGCCCGGCTCCTTCCCGCGCGACGGCCAGACGATCACCGTCATGCGGATCACCGGCACCAAGGAGGTCCGCGAGGAGCCGATCCCGTACGCCGTCGAGAGGACCCGCGACCCCGAGCTCTTCGCGGGCACGGAGGTCGTCGAACGGCAGGGGGTGCGGGGCGTGCGCCGGGTCACGTACGCCCTGCGGACCGTCAACGGCGTCAGGCAGAAGCCGAAGAAGATCGGCGAGGAGATCGTGCGGGAGCCCGTCACCCGCAAGGTGAAGGTCGGCACCCGGCCGCTGCCCTCGTCGGTGACCGGTGCGGACGGCCTCGACTGGGGCGCGCTCGCGGCCTGCGAGTCCGGCGGCCGGCCGAACGCGGTCGACCCCTCGGGGACCTACGGCGGGCTCTACCAGTTCGACCCCGGCACCTGGCGCTCCCTCGGCGGCAGCGGGACCGCCCAGAACGCGCCCGCATCGGAACAGACGTACCGGGCGAAGAAGCTCTACGTGCAGCGCGGCGCGAGTCCGTGGCCGCACTGCGGCCGAAGGCTCTACCGGTGAGCCGTAGGCTGTACCGGTGAGCACCACCACCGGCCCCGAAGGCCCCGACGCCCTCCTCGGCCCCGCCGACATCCGTGAACTGGCCGCCGCCCTCGGCGTGCGCCCCACGAAGCAGAAGGGCCAGAACTTCGTCATCGACGCCAACACGGTCCGGCGGATCGTCCGCACGGCCGACGTGCGCCCCGACGACGTGGTCGTGGAGGTGGGCCCCGGGCTCGGCTCGCTGACCCTGGCGCTCCTGGAGGCCGCGGACCGGGTGACGGCCGTCGAGATCGACGACGTCCTGGCGGCCGCGCTGCCGTCGACGATCGCCGCGCGTCTGCCGGGGAAGAAGGACCACTTCGCGCTGGTCCACTCGGACGCGATGCACGTCGAGGAGCTGCCGGGCCCGCCGCCCACGGCGCTCGTCGCGAACCTCCCGTACAACGTGGCCGTGCCGGTCCTGCTGCACATGCTGGACCGCTTCCCGACCATCGACCGGACGCTGGTCATGGTCCAGGCGGAGGTCGCCGACCGGCTCGCGGCGAAGCCCGGGAACAAGGTGTACGGCGTGCCGTCGGTGAAGGCGAACTGGTACGCCGAGGTGAAGCGGGCCGGCGCGATCGGCCGCAACGTCTTCTGGCCCGCGCCGAACGTCGACTCGGGTCTCGTCTCGCTCGTCCGCCGTACGGAGCCGGTGGCGACCACCGCGTCCAAGGCGGAGGTCTTCGCGGTCGTCGACGCGGCCTTCGCGCAGCGCCGCAAGACCCTGCGGGCCGCGCTCGCCGGCTGGGCGGGCTCGCCCGCGGCGGCGGAGGAGGCACTGGTGAAGGCCGGGATCTCGCCGCAGGCGCGGGGCGAGGCGCTGACGGTGGAGGAGTTCGCGCGGATCGCGGAGGCGAAGGCGTGAGCGGTACGGGTACGGGTACGGGACGGGCGCCCCAGGGCGGCCTCGGCGGCGCGGCGACGGCGACCGGCGGCGCGGACGTGACCGGCGCGGGCTCGGGAGTCGGGCCCCAGGGCGGCCTCGGCGGCGCGGCCACAGCGGCCGGCGCCGGCCCGGACGCCGCCCGGCGCGTCACCGTACGGGTGCCCGCCAACGTCAAAGTGCAGCTGGCGGTCGGCGCGGCGCGC
>NZ_JBHWBS010000061.1:23908-33635 GCF_042735655.1 Streptomyces sp. NPDC059567
CGCGCCCGCGCCCCCTCGCCCCCCCACACCCAGCGTCCGCCTCCCCCCACGCGCCGCGCCCCGGGGGGCGCGCCCCCCCCCCCCCCCCGACGGCTTCCACGACCTGGCGAACGTCTTCCTCGCCGTCTCCCTCTGCGACGAGGTCACGGCGGTGCCCGCCGACGAGCTGACGATCACCTGCGAGGGGCCGGACGCGGACAAGGTCCCGCTGGACCGGACGAACCTCGCCGCGCGCGCGGCGGAGCTGCTCGCCGCCCGGCACGGCATCTCCCCGGACGTGCACCTGCACATCGACAAGGACATCCCGGTCGCCGGCGGCATGGCGGGCGGCAGCGCGGACGGCGCGGGCGCGCTGCTCGCATGCGACGCGCTGTGGGGCCTGGACTCCTCGCGCGCCGAGCTTCTGGAGATCTGCGCCGAGCTCGGCAGCGACGTTCCGTTCAGCCTCGTCGGCGGGGCGGCGCTCGGTGTCGGACGCGGAGAGCGGCTGACGGAGCTTCCGGTCGGCGGCACGTTCCACTGGGTCTTCGCCGTCGCGGACGGCGGACTCTCCACCCCGGTGGTGTTCGGCGAGTTCGACCGGCTCACCGAGGGCGTGGACGTGCCCGAGCCCGCCGCCTCCCCGGCGCTCCTGGAGGCCCTGCGCACCGGCGACGTGACCGCCCTGGCCGGTGCCCTGACCAACGATCTCCAGCCGGCCGCCGTCTCCCTGCGGCCCGCCCTGAACGCCACCCTGGAGGCCGGCACGGCCGCGGGCGCCCTGGCGTCCCTCGTCTCGGGCTCGGGCCCGACGACGGCGTTCCTGGTGAAGGACGCGGAGGCCGCGGACGCCGTGGCGGCCGCCCTGATCGCCTCCGGCACCTGCCGCACGGCCCGCGTGGCCACCTCGGCGGCGCCGGGCGCGACGGTCCTGCCCCAGCCCTAGGCCCTAGCCCTGGGCCTCGCCCTTGCCTTTGCCTTTGCCTTTGTTGAGCGTGGCCAGGAGCAGGTTCGGGTCCTTCACCGGCTCGAAGAAGGACGCGCTGGTGACGTAGACGGTCTTGCCGCGCACCGCCACGGAGGTCGGGTTGGAGAGCCCGGCCTGTTCCGTGAGCACGATCTCGTGGGTGCCGTCGGGACGCACGAGAGCGACGTCGTTGTCCAGGAACAGGGCTGCGAGGACCGTGTCCCCCTTCCCGGTGAAGCCGAAGTCGTCGATCCCGCCCAGCCCGGTCGCCCGGGTCTCGATCGGGCCGGCGCCCTTGTCCGGGCGTACGGGGATGCGCAGCAGCGTCCGGTGGTCGCTGTTGGACACCCACACCGCGCCGTTGTGGAACTTGAGGCCGTTGGCGCCGACCCCGAGGCCGGCGGGCGGGGCGATGGGCTGGAGCGCGGTCCCGGTGGCCCAGGCCGTGGGCGCGCCACCCTCCTTCGGGACGCTCCACACGGTTCCGAGGACCGAGTCGGCGACGTAGAGGGTGCCGCACTTCTCGTCGAGGGCGAGGGCGTTGGGGAACCCTTCGGCCGGAAGCTGCGCGATCTGCACGGGCGCGCCGCCCCCGGGCGCGATGCGCCAGACACCGTTCTCGCTCGTCCCGGTGGCGTACGTGACGTAGAGGGTGCCGTCGTGGGCGCGGGTGATGCCCATGGCCGCGGCCACTCCGATGACGGGGGTGTTCGGGTTCGCGACGGCGGGCAGGGTGGCCAGGATCCGCGTGTCGCCGTCCGTGCCGACCCGGGCGACCTGCCGGGCGAAGGCGAAGGTCACGTTCGCGGAGCCGTCGGGTTCCAGGGCGATGTTCTCCGGGGTCTGCCCCGCGGCGAAGTCGAAGTGGGCCACGATGCGCGGATTCGTCACAAGCGGCACTCCGGCCGATGTGGGGGCCGACGCGAGCAGGGCGAGGGCGAGGGCGGCCGTGGCGGTGACCGCCAGGCGTGGGAGCCGGGACATGGGTCTCTCCTTGGGGGACGGGAGGTGCCGGGGTGCGCGGCACCAGAAGCACTTGACGATGCGCCAGCCCAGGGGTGCGGCAGCCAGGGCCGGGGGTTCGCCCGCGCGGCCGACGACATGGGGCCGGTTGGCAGGCGCACGGTTCCGGCGCAGGGGCGGGTGCGGGCTCCGGGGCCGCGGGTGTCCGGCGGCGCATCGCCTGGCGGGAGCGGCGGGCCTCGGGGTACTCAGAGGCCGGTTGAGTATCCGCGCCCTGACGGGCGGGCAGGTGGCCGCGGGACCGTGCCCGTATGGGAAACAGCGCAGTCGGCGGAGTCGGTGCCCGGGAGCTCGCCGCCGCCACGCCCGCGACGCGGGACCGGTACGTCGACCTGTTGCGGGTCGCCTCGCTCGCGGTCGTCGTCCTCGGCCACTGGCTGATGGCGGCGGTGACCACCGACGGGTCGGTGGGCAATCTGCTGGCCGTCGTGCCGGAGCTTCAGGTGGCGACCTGGGCGCTTCAGGTCATGCCGGTGTTCTTCTTCGTCGGCGGGTTCTCGCACGCCCTCGCCCACCGCTCACGCCCCCGGTACGCCGCGTTCCTGCGCGCCCGGCTCCAGCGGTTGCTGCGGCCGACGATGGTGTTCGTCGGGGTGTGGGGGGCCGTCGCCCTGGTGATCCAGCTGTTCGGCGCGGACGCGGGGCTGACCGGGGTCGCGCTGCGGCTCGTCACCCAGCCGCTGTGGTTCATCGGCATCTACCTCGCCATGGTGGCCTTCACCCCGCCGCTCCTGAAGCTCCATGAGCGCTGGGGATGGGGCGCGTTCGCCGCGCTCGCGGGTGGGGCGGTCGCCGTCGACGTCCTGCGGTTCGCGCTCGACGTGCCCTTCGTCGAGTTCCTGAACTTCGCCTTCGTCTGGCTGGCGATCCACCAGCTCGGCTTCCTCAGGGCCGACGGCATGATCCGTCTCCCCGGCGTCCTCGCCGCGGGCGGCCTGCTCGGCGCGGGCCTCCTCGTCGCCCTCGGGCCGTACCCGCTCTCCATGGTGGGGATGCCCGGCGAGAAGGTCTCCAACATGGCCCCGCCGACCCTGGCCCTGCTGGCCCACGGCCTCTGGCTGGTCGGCGCGGTGGAGCTGCTGCGGGGCCCGGGCGCCCGGTACGCGGCCCGCGCGGGCGTCTGGCACAAGGTCGTCGCCGCCAACGGGATCGCCATGACCGCGTTCCTGTGGCACCTGACGGCGATGCTCGGCGTGTACGGCGCGCTCCTGGCGTTCGACGTGACGTTGCCCGCGCCCGCGACCGGCGCCTGGTGGGCGCAGCTGCCCCTCCGTATCGCCGCCGCGGCGGTCCTGACCGGTCTGCTCGTCGCCGCCTTCCGTCGCTTCGAGCGCCCGGCCCCCGCGGCCCCCGCGACCGGCGACGGCGGTCCTCTCGCCGCCATCGGCATCACCCTGGCGCTCTTCGGCGTCCTGGGCCTGTCCATGGTCGGCTTCGGGGGCCTGCTTGAGGGCCACTCGGCGACGCTGATCGCGGTCGAGGTCACCGCCCCGGTGGCGGTGGCGATGGCCCTGGCGGGCTGGCTCCTGGTCGAACGGGCGGGCCGTGGGTGGAACGCGCGAACGCCCTGACCTCGGGTCAGACCCATGGGCGGAACACGGTCGTTGAAGGGATGCGCACACAGTCGGGTTCGGGTCCGCGCCGAGGATCGGACCGTGCGCAGTCGCACGTAGGCCTACCCCTACGCTGGATTTCTTCCAGTGGTGGATCCGAGCAGGACGACGGACGGGGTGTGACGGGTGACGGGGGCGAACGGCGCGGACCTGGTCGGCGAGGTTCTGGGCGGGCGATACCGCGTGACCGCGACGATCGGGCGCGGTGGCATGGGCGTGGTCGCCCGCGCGGTGGACCAGTTGCTGAACCGTGAGGTCGCCGTCAAGGTGCTGCGGGCCTACACCGACGCCTCCGCGGCCGAACTGGCCGATCTGCGGACCCGGATGCAGCGGGAGGCGCAGGCCGCCGCCCGGATCCGGCACAGCGGGGTGGTCACCGTGCACGACGTGGTCGAGGAGCGGGGGCTGCCGGTCATCGTCATGGAGCTCGTCGACGGGCCCTCCCTCGACGACGTGCTGACGGAGCGCGGCCCGCTGGACCCGCGCGAAGCGGCCGCCATCGGCGCCGGACTGATGGACGCGCTCGACGCCGCCCACCGGGCCGGGGTCCTGCACCGGGACGTCAAGCCCGGCAACGTACTGCTCGAGCGCAACGGCCGGGTCGTGCTCACCGACTTCGGCATCGCCACCATGGAGACCTCCGGCGACGACGCCATGGCCAAGTTGACCCAGAGCGGGCAACTCGTCGGGTCGCTCGACTATCTGCCGCCGGAGCGCGCACAGGGCCAGGACCCCGGCCCCGCCTCGGACATCTGGTCGCTCGGCATGACGCTGTACGCGGCGGTGGAAGGCACGTCGCCCTTCCGCCGCACGTCGGCCTGGTCCACGTTGTCGGCGATCGTCACCGAGCCGCTGCCGGAGCCGCGGCGAGCGGGACCGCTCACGCCGGTGCTGCGGGCACTGATGGCCAAGGATCCGCTCCAGCGGCCCGACGCCGGGCAGGCGCGCGAGATGCTGGAGGCGGTCGCCGCGGGCGCGACGACGAACCTCGCGCCGGGGTACGTACAGGCTCCGCACGCTCCCGGCCCCGCAACCCCCGCTCCCGGCCCCGCAACCCCCGCTCCCGGCCCCGCAACCCCCGCTCCCGGCCCCGTACCGGCTCCGGCGGCCGGTTTCGTACCGGCTCCGGCCCCCGGTCCCGTCACCCCGCCCGGTGCCTTCGGTGCCGCCGCCGCGCCGTTCCCGCAGCCCGGCGTACCCGGCGCCGCGCAGCCGGGCTTCCCGCCCGGCCCGCCCGCCGGGGGTGCGGGGCGCTCCGAGACCCGTACAGCGACCGTCCGTGCGCGCCGCCGTCGCACCCGTACCGTCGTCGCGGCGGCGGTCGCCACCGTCGTCGTCGGTGGCGGCGTCGCCTACGGGCTGATGAACACGGAGAGCGAGCCGGCCGGCGGCTCGCAGGCGGCACCTCCCACGGCGAGCGCCACGTCCGACGGCGACGTGTCCGGTAGCGGTGGCTCGGCCGACGGCCCGACCTCCCCCGGGGACCTGACGTCGATGAGCCCCGGCGGGGCGCCCGCCGGCACCCCCTCGGCCGGGGGCGGGGACACAGGGCCCACGCCGACGACGCCGGGCGGCGGCGACAAGCCGACCGCGACCCCGACCGCCTCAGCGAAGCCGACGCCCACGCCCAGCGCCACGACGAAGGAGCCCACTCCGGTCACGACGGCGTGCACCGGCTGGGCCCACGCGAACCGCAGTGACGGCTACGGATACCTGGCCCAGAACTCCCACCTCTACACCGGGCCGTACTCGGAGTGCGGCTGGGTGACCGCGGTCAAGGACGGCGTGAAGATCTACTACCACTGCTACGTCACCAACGCCCACGGCAACAAGTGGATCTACGCCCGTATCCAGAACACGGAGACCGAGGGCTGGGTGTTCGCCGACAAGACCACCGGGGGGAGCGGCACCCTCGCCCGCTGCTAGGGGTGTCCAGGGCGTGCCCGGCGCGGGGCCGGACCTCGGAAAAACGCCGCACGCCGTCCCATCGGTCCGGCGTCTACCCTTGGACGTCGATCCATCCCCCCGTACAGGAGTCAAAGTGGCCGTCAACCTGGTCAATGTCGAGGCTGTCAGCAAGGTGTACGGCACACGTGCCCTGCTCGACGGTGTCTCGCTCGGCGTCTCCGAGGGCGATCGGATCGGCGTCGTGGGCCGCAACGGCGACGGCAAGACCACCCTCATCCGGATGCTCGCCAAGCTGGAGGAGGCCGACACCGGGCGTGTCACGCACAGTGGCGGGCTGCGACTCGGGGTGCTCACGCAGCACGACTCGCTCGACCCGAAGGCCACCATCCGCCACGAGGTCATCGGCGTCATGGCCGACCACGAGTGGGCCGGCAGCGCCAAGATCCGTGACGTGCTCACCGGGCTCTTCGGCGGGCTCGACCTGCCCGGGTTCGAGCAGGGCCTCGACACCGTCATCGGCCCGCTCTCCGGTGGCGAGCGCCGCCGGATCGCGCTCGCCAAGCTCCTCATCGACGACCAGGACCTGATCGTCCTCGACGAGCCCACCAACCACCTCGACGTCGAGGGCATCGCCTGGCTCGCCAAGCACCTCCAGGAGCGCCGCTCCGCGCTCGTCTGCGTCACCCACGACCGGTGGTTCCTCGACCAGGTCTGCACCCGCATGTGGGACGTGCAGCGCGGTGACGTGCACGAGTACGAAGGCGGCTACTCCGACTACGTCTTCGCCCGCGCCGAGCGCGAGCGCATCGCGGCGACGGAGGAGGTCAAGCGGCAGAACCTGATGCGCAAGGAGCTCGCCTGGCTGCGGCGCGGCGCCCCCGCCCGTACCTCCAAGCCCCGCTACCGCATCGAGGCGGCCAACGAGCTGATCGCCGACGTGCCCCCGCCGCGCGACACCTCCGAGCTGATGAAGTTCGCCAACGCCCGGCTCGGCAAGACGGTCTTCGACCTGGAGAACGTCACCGTCACCGCCGGCCCCAAGACGCTGCTCAAGCACCTCACCTGGCAGCTCGGCCCCGGCGACCGCATCGGCCTGGTCGGCGTCAACGGCGCCGGCAAGACCTCCCTGCTGCGGGCGCTCGCCGACGCGGCCGTGACCCAGGGCGAGATCCAGCCCGCCGACGGGAAGATCGTCGTCGGCAAGACCGTACGGCTCGCCTACCTCTCCCAGGACGTCACCGAGCTGCCCGCGACGCTGCGCGTCCTGGAAGCCGTCCAGCAGATCCGCGACCGGGTCGACCTCGGCAAGGGCCGGGAGATGACCGCCGGTCAGCTGTGCGAGCAGTTCGGCTTCTCCAAGGAGAAGCAGTGGACCCCGGTCGGCGACCTCTCCGGTGGTGAGCGGCGCCGGCTCCAGCTGCTGCGCCTGCTGATGGACGAGCCGAACGTCCTCTTCCTCGACGAGCCCACCAACGACCTGGACATCGAGACCCTGACCCAGCTGGAGGACCTCCTCGACGGCTGGCCCGGCTCGATGGTCGTCATCTCCCACGACCGGTTCTTCATCGAGCGCACCACCGACCGCACCTTCGCGCTGCTCGGCGACGCGACGCTGCGGATGCTGCCCCGCGGGATCGACGAGTACCTGGAGCGGCGCCGGAAGATGATCGAGGCGTCGGTGCCGACCCCGGCCGCCGCGCAGACCGCGCAGCAGAAGCCCGGTGTCTCCGCCGCGGACGCTCGTGCCGCGAAGAAGGAGTTGCAGAAGGTCGAGCGACAGCTCGACAAGGTCTCCGAGAAGGAGGCCAAGCTGCACGCCCAAATCGCCGAAAACGCCACAGACTTCGAGAAGGTCGCAAAGCTGGACGCGGAGCTGCGGGAACTGGCCGGGGAGCGCGAGGAGTTGGAGATGCGCTGGCTGGAACTGGCAGAGGACGCGTAGAGAAGCCGTGCAGGACGCGTAACGAGGGCATCACGGGCCGGTCCTCCCTTGGGAACAAGGGACGGACCGGTCACTTTTGCGCCAACCCGGGAGTGGTAGAAAGAAAACCCGCTCACATCAAGGGGGAACGCTGATGACCCAGCCGCCCAGCAACCAGCCGCCGGGCTTCGGCGCACCGAAGGATCCGCAGGACCACGGCACGGGACAGGGCGTCCCGCCGCTGCCCCCGGTCCCGCCGCAGGCACCACCGGCCCCGCAGACGCCGCCGCCCGCCGCGCCCGGTCCGTACGACCAGGCGCAGCAGCCCGGTTACGGCTACCCGCAGCAGCAGGCGCCCCAGCCCGGTTACGGCTACCCGCAGCAGCAGCCTCAGCCCGGCCCGTACAACCAGCAGCCCGGTCCGTACGGTCAGCAGCCCGGCCCGTACAACCAGCAGCCCGGCCCCTACGGTCAGCAGCCCGGTCCCTACGGCGGCTACCCCGGCCAGCCCCAGTACCCCGCCGCTCCCACCCCCTCCGGTGGCGGCAACCCGTTCAAGGGCAAGCCGGGTCTCATCATCGCCGCGGCCGTGGCCGGACTCCTCGTCATCGGCGGCGGCACCTGGTTCGCCCTCAGCGGTGACGGCGAGAAGGAGCCGGTCGCCAAGCCGACCGCGACCAGCGGCGCCCCGAAGCCGACCGAGTCCGTGGACCAGGGCGACGGCAGCGGCGACGGCCGCAACGCCGAGGACGACCTCAACGCCGGTCGCAAGCCCGGCGAAGCGAAGATCAACTGGCTGCTGAAGAACAACGTCGACCTGCCCCGCAACGGCGCCGACGTCTTCGGCCCGTGGATCGTCGGCGAGGTCGTCGTCAAGGGCATGTACAAGAGCCTCGACGGCTACAGCCTCAGCGACGGCTCCGCCAAGTGGCACCTGGACCTGCCCTTCGAACTCTGCACGACCGCCCCCGAGCCCGCCGCCGACGGCAGCCTCGTCATCGGCGTCAACGACAGCGCCGGCGACCGCGCCAAGTGCACCGAGCTGCAGAAGGTCGACCTCAAGACCGGCAAGGTCGGCTGGAAGAAGTCCGTCCCCAAGGGCACCGGCTTCAGCTCGCTCTCCGACACCACCCTCGCCATCAGCGGCAACACGGTCACCGCGGCCGGCACCGGCAGCTCGCACGGCTACTCCCTCGCCGACGGCCGCGACCTCTTCACCGGGCCGACCAGCGGCTGCAAGCCCTACGCGTTCGCGGGCGGCTCGAAGCTGATCGCCGCCGCCAGCTGCCCCACCAGCGACTACAAGAACAAGCAGGAGCAGATCAGCGAGGTCGACCCGAACACCGGAAAGCCCCGGTGGACCTTCAAGCTCCAGCCCAACTGGGAAGTCGACAAGGTCTACTCGGTGAACCCGCTGGTCGTCTCCGCCCAGCAGCGTGACGAGAAGAAGTGGACCGTCTTCGCGGTCACCGCGGACGGCAAGCTCCGCTCGCAGATCGAGGGCGGCAAGGACAAGTACGCGCCCAAGTGCGGCGGCGGGTTCGTCGTCTTCGGCCGCAACCTCCAGGGCTGCATGGGCGTGGCCGCCGACGCCAACACGTTCTACATGGCCACCGAGGCCGCCTACGGCACGGCCAACGCGGTCGTCGCCTTCGATCTCAACACCGGCAAGTCCAAGTGGCGCGCCTCGGCCCCGGCCGAGCGGACCATGACCCCGCTGCGCATGGAGGGTGCGGACGTCCTGCTCTACGTGGACGCCTCGTACGACACCGGCGGCGGTGTCGCCACCCTCGCCCCGACCGGCGGCGCCCCGAAGATGCTGCTCCAGCACCCGGCGTCGACGGCCCAGATCGAGAACACCTTCTACGACGCGGGCTACGCCTACGGCAACGGCACGTTCGTGGTGTCCAGCGGCCGGGTGAGCGCGTCGAACGACGAGAAGGAGAAGGACGTCAAGACGATGATGGCCTTCAGCAAGTGACGGCCCGACACCGATGACCACTCCGCAGCAGCCCGGCCCGCCCACACCGACGCACGGACCGTACGGACGGCTCAACCCGTACGGGGGCGGGCAGCCCGACCCGTACGGACCGCCCCCGTCGGCCCCGCCGCCGGCACCGGATCAACCGCCGACGCAGCAGCAGCCCCCCCCCGCGCGCGTCCGCGCGCCCGCCGCCCCGGAGTGGGCGCGCGCGGGGGGGGGGCGCCGCGCGCGCGGGGGGGCGCCCCCCCCCCCCCCGCGCCCCCGCCCCCCCCGCGCCCCCCCCGCCCCCCCGGCCGCAACGCCGAGGACGACCTCAACGCCGGTCGCAAGCC
>NZ_JBHWBS010000061.1:33645-43876 GCF_042735655.1 Streptomyces sp. NPDC059567
ACCGCGCCCGCGCGCTCTCCCGGCGGCGCGCGGTCAGCCCCCCCCTCCCCGCACCGCCCGGGGCCGCCCGGCCCGGGCCACCGCACAAACCCCGGACGATGCTGCTGCCGCCCTGGGGCCGGAAGCGCCGCACGACCGCCGTGATCGCGGCCGTCGTGGCGGCGCTGCTCGCCGTCGGCGGCGTGACCTGGTACGCCCTCGCCGGCACCGGGGAGCGCAAGAACGACAAGGCGTCCCCGAGCACGAGTCCCGCCCCGACGAAGTCCTCCGTGAAGCCCTCGGGTCCCCCCGGGCCGGACGCCGCCGCGGCGGCCGCCTACAACAAGGGCCGCGGCCCCGGCGACGCCTCCGTCCTCTGGGTCCGCAAGAACGACATCGACGTGCCCCAGCTCGGCGGCTTCGTCTTCGGCCCCTGGGTCGACGGGGACGTCGTCGTCACCGCCATGTACCGCACGGTCACCGCCCATTCGGTGAAGGACGGCACGGTGAAGTGGCGGCTGACCCTGGACACCGAGATCTGCAAGGCGCCGCATCTGCCCTCCGAGGACGGGAAGATCGCCCTCGCCCTCAAGGACAAGCTCCACGCCGAGATGGACGAGTGTCGCCGGCTTCAGATGGTCGACCTGCGCGCAGGCAAGCTCGGCTGGAAGACGAAGGTCGTGAAGGAGGACGACTTCGACTTCATGAGCCACTACTCGATCGCGATGAGCGGCGGCACGGTCACCTTCGGCCGCCACGGATTCTCGACCGGCTACCGCCTCAGCGACGGCAAGCAGCTGTTCGGCCGGTGGGACAAGAGCGAGTGCCAGCCGTACGCGTACGCAGGCGGCCACAAGCTCGTCGCCGCGGTCTCCTGCCCGACCCCCGACGCGGACAAACCGCAGGAGGAGATCCACGAGGTGGATCCGGTGACGGGCAAGTCCCGCTGGAAGTACCGGCTCCCGGTCGGCTACCGGGTGGACCACGTCCTCTCCATGCGGCCGCTCATCGTCTCGGCCACCAACCGCGCCGAGGGCGGCCACGGCATGGTCGTCCTCAACGAGGACGGGACGAAGCGCTCCTCGCTCCAGGGCGACGGCCAGTACGCCGAAGGGTGCACGGACGACTCCACCCACGACGGCAACCTGCAGCGCTGTCGGGTCGTCGCGGACGACTCCACCGTCTACATCGCCACCGTCGCACCGTCCAAGGACAAGGCCAACGAGATCGTCGCGTTCGACCTCGACAGCGGCAAGGCGGTCCGGCACATTCCCGGGATCCCGGGACGCACGGCCTGGCCGCTGCGGATGGAGGGCGGTTCGCTGGTCGTCCGGATGGCAGCACTGCTCGACGAGCCGGGCTCGCTGGCCACCGTCGCGCCGGGCGCGACCAAGGCCGTCGAGTTCCTCCGCGTTCCACGCGCCGCGTCGCGCGCCGCGGGGCGCTACTACGACTCCCCGGCGCTGTACGTCGACGGCCGGTACATCCTTGTGCAGAGTCTCATCGCGGGCACGACCGACGACGAGGAGCGGGAGAAGGAGACGCTGATGGCCTTCGGCAAGTGACACCGATTCCCCACCCTCCTTCCGACACCTCAGAGGTACTCACGCCATGACCCAGCCACCGCCGCCCCCGCCGAACCAGCCGCCGGGCCCGCCCCAGGGGGGCTTCGGCGCGCCCCAGGACCCCCCGCCGGGAGGGTTCGGCGCGCCCACGCCGCCGCCGGAGCAGCCCGGTTACGGATACCCCCAGCAGCCGCCGACGCAGCCGCAGTACGGCTACCCGCAGCCGCCGACGCTGGGGGCACCTCCCGGGCCGCAGGGCCCAGGGGGACCGCAGTACGGGTACCCGCAGCCGCCGACGCAGCCGATGGGGGCGCCTCCCGGGCAGCCGCAGCAGCCGTACGGCTACCCGACCCAGCCGCAGTACCCGCAGGCGCCCGCGCCGGCCGGCGGCGGCAAGAAGCTGTCCGCGCAGATGCAGATCGTGATCGCCGCGGTGGTCGCCGTCGCCCTGATCGTCGGCGGCGGCATCTGGTACGCCAACTCCGGTGGCGGTGAGGAGAACCCCAACGCCAAGGGCGGCTCCGGCTCGACCCAGGGCCAGGGCGGCGACAAGGGCAACGGGCTCGGGGGCAACGGCAAGGAGAAGGTGCCCGCAAACACCCAGTCCAAGCTGTCCTTCCAGCTGCCGAAGCCGAAGGTCACGGACCTCACGGACGTGACCGGCTCCTGGATCACGGACAAGGCGTTCGTGAAGACGGGCGTCAACTCGATCGTCGCCTACGACCTCGACAAGGGCACACCGTTGTGGACGCTGCCCCTGGCGGGCCAGGTCTGCGGTTCCTCGCGCCATGTCACGGCCGACCACAAGGTCCCGATCCTCTTCGAGGCGACCAAGCGTGTCGCGCCGAAGTTCTACCAGCCGTGCACCGAGGTCGGCGTGGTCGACCTGACCAGCGGAAAGCTGGTGTGGTCGACGTCGGTCACCGGTGGCTCGGCAGGCGACCAGAAGGCGCGGTTCAGCGAGATCACGCTCAGCGGCACGACCGTCGCGGCCGGCGGCTCGGACGGCGGCGCCGCCTTCGACCTGGCCAACGGCAACCCGCGGTGGAAGCCGTCGGTCGACGGCAACAGCTGCTACGACATGGGGTACGGCGGTGGCGAGGGCATCGTCGCCGCGCGCAAGTGCGGGTCGTACGACGCCGGGTACGTCATGATCCAGAACCTCGACCCGATGACGGGCCGGCCGATCTCGCAGTACAAGATGCCCGCGGGCGTGAAGTACGCGTCGGTCGTCTCGACCAAGCCGCTGGTCGTCGCGGCCGACGTCGGCGACACCGCCGGTGACGGCAGCGGCATCTCGGACTTCTTCTCGATCGACGAGAAGACCGGCAAGCTGAAGGCCAAGATCGCGGCGAGCGCGGACCGGTTCGGGGCCAGCTGCCGCTCGACCAAGGTCGAGGCGTGCTCCAAGGTGCTCGTCGGCAACAACCGGCTCTACCTGCCGACCGAGGAGCACGAGGGCTCCACCGGGGAGTACGGCGACGAGACCAACGAGATCGTCTCGTTCGACCTGGCCGACGGGAAGACGACCTCCGACAAGGCGGACGCCGGGGACCGGTACACGCTGGTGCCGCTGCGGATGGACGGCGGCAACCTCATCGCGTACAAGGTTCCGCCGTACGACAAGGGCGGTCAGGTCGTCTCGATCGACGGCGGCACGATGAAGGCGACGGTGCTCATGGAGAACCCGTCGGACAAGTCGGTGCGCGACGCGGAGGACTCCTTCAGCGAGGACTACTCCGAGATCCTCTACGGGAACGGCCGGATGTTCATTTCCGCGCTGATGGTCAGCAAGCCCCGTGAGTCGTCCTCGACGGCCCTCAAGGAGTACCTGGCGCTGGGGTTCAGCACGAACTGACCCCGCCGGGGACCGGGACGGGGGGCGCCGGGGCGGGCGGGGCGGCGGCGCGCGCGCCCGGGGACGCGCGGGGGGGGTTCCGGCGCCGCGCCCGGCGCCTCATCTCTGCCCTGCCCCCCCCCCGTCCGTGTCTCCCGGGAGTGACGTTCCGCCAGGAGGTGTCCGGGCAAGGCGATTTCGGCCCGTGGGTGGCATTCCGTCGGAGTTCGGGAACGTATGCCCCCAGGAGCGTGTAGTTTGCCGGGTCATCGGAGTGCTGGGGCCGGGGGACGGCACCAGGGGGGATAAGGGGTTGCTCGATGGGCGTGCGGCTCATGGTGGTCGACGACCACAGACTGCTCGCCGAGGCGCTCGCCTCGGCATTGAAACTGCGCGGGCACCGGGTGCTCGCGGCGGCCGCCCCGGTGGCGGGCGCCGCGGAGCTGGTGGTGAGCCGGGCGCCGGAGGTGTGTCTGCTCGGTACGGCCGCCCCGGCCGAGCCGGGGGTCTTCGACCCGATCGTGCGGATCAAGCGCGAGCGGCCGCAGGTGGCCGTGGTCGTGCTCGGCCCGGTGCCGTCGCCGCGCGGGATCGCGGCCGCCTTCGCGGCCGGCGCGTCGGGGTACGTACGGCACGACGAGCGCATCGAGGGCGTCGAACGGGCGTTGATCAAGGCGCGGGCGGGGGAGACGGCGGTGGCGCCGCAGCTCCTCCAGGGGGCCTTCGCCGAGCTGCTCAATCCGGCGGTCCAGCCGGACGACGAGGGGCAGCGTCTCCTGGGAATGCTGACGCCGCGGGAGGTCGAGGTCCTGGTCCGGGTGGCGGAAGGGGAGGACACCCGGCTGATCGCCGCGGGCATGGGCATCGCCCCGAGCACCGCGCGGACGCATGTCCAGCGGGTCCTGATGAAACTGGGCGTGGGCTCCCGTCTGGAGGCGGCGGCGCTCGCCGCGCGAACGGGCCTTCTGGACCGCGCCCCCGTACCGGGCGCACGGAGGGAGCACCCCTAGGGGGCGTCTTGGGCCCGCGCGCCGCGCCCGGCGGAACCAACGCGCACAAAGCGCCCTGAGCGTTGACTGTCGATGTTTGCTTGTGGTTCCTTGTGCGTGGTTCTGTTTGGTTCCCCGCTGAGGACACCTTGTGAAGAAGACCGTCACCACGCTCGCCGACGGGCGTGAGCTCATCTACTACGACGCGCGGGGCGACGCCGTCCGCGACGGCGTCGACGCGCGGCCCCTCGACCCCGTCTCCTCCCGCTCCGAGATCCGGTACGACGCGCTCCTCGGGGACAACGTCGTCATCGCCTCGCACCGGCAGACGCGGACCTACCACCCGCCCGCCGACGAGTGCCCGCTGTGCCCCTCCGCGGACGGGCGGCAGAGCGAGATCCCGGCCCCGGACTACGAGGTCGCCGTCTTCGAGAACCGCTTCCCCTCCCTCGCCGGGGACGCCGGGCGGTGCGAGGTCGTCTGCTTCACCTCCGACCACGACGCGTCCTTCGCCGACCTCACCCCCGAGCGGGCCGCGCTCGTCCTCGACGCCTGGACCGACCGGACCGCCGAACTCGCCGAGCGGCCCGGCGTCGAGCAGGTGTACTGCTTCGAGAACCGGGGCGCCGAGATCGGCGTCACCCTCGGCCACCCCCACGGCCAGATCTACGCCTTCCCGTTCACCACCCCCCGTACCGCCCTCCAGCTGCGCAGCGCCGTCGAGCACCGGGCCCGTACCGGACGCAACCTCTTCGACGACCTCGTCGCCCGCGAGCGCGCCGACGCCGTCCGGGTCGTCCTGGAGAGCGAGCACTGGATCGCCTTCGTGCCGTACGCCGCGCACTGGCCGTACGAGATCCACCTCCACCCGACACGCCGGGTGCCCGATCTCCGGGCCCTCGACGACGCGGCGCGCACAGACTTCGCACAGATCTATCTGGAACTCTTGAGGCGCTTCGACCGGATCTTCGGTCCGGACGAGCCGCCCACGCCGTACATCGCCGCCTGGCACCAGGCGCCGTTCACCGGCGCGGACCGGGAGGAGTTCGGGCTGCACCTGGAGCTATTCACCGTCCGGCGGGCGCCCGGCAGACTGAAGTACCTCGCGGGCACCGAGTCCGGCATGGGCGCGTTCATGAACGACGTACCGCCGGAGGCGGCGGCCGAGCGACTCCGAGAGGTGGCGACCACATGAAGGCTGCGACATCCAAGTACCTGGTGACAGGCGGTGCGGGTTACGTGGGGAGCACCGTCGCCCGGCATCTGCTGGAGGCGGGCCACGAGGTCACCGTCCTCGACGACCTGTCCACGGGCTTCGCCGAAGGCGTCCCGGCCGGCGCCGAGTTCGTCGAGGGCCGCGTCCAGGACGCCGTGAAGTGGCTCGACGGCTCGTACGACGGCGTGCTGCACTTCGCCGCCTTCTCCCAGGTCGGCGAGTCGGTTGCCAAGCCGGAGAAGTACTGGGAGAACAACGTCGGCGGGACGATGGCCCTGCTGGCCGCCATGCGGGCGGCGGGCGTGCGCAGGCTGGTCTTCTCCTCCACTGCCGCCACCTACGGCGAGCCGGAGTCCGTCCCGATCACCGAGTCCGCGGCGACCGCCCCGACGAGCCCCTACGGCGCCTCCAAGCTGGCCGTGGACCACATGATCGGCGGCGAGTGCGCCGCCCACGGTCTCGCCGCGGTCTCGCTGCGCTACTTCAACGTGGCGGGCGCGTACGGCGACTGCGGCGAGCGCCACGACCCCGAGTCGCACCTGATCCCGCTCGTCCTGGAGGTCGCCCTCGGGAAGCGCGAGGCGATCAGCGTCTACGGCGACGACTACCCCACCCCCGACGGCACCTGCGTACGCGACTACATCCATGTCGCGGACCTCGCCGAGGCCCATCTGCTCGCGCTCGGCGCCATGACGCCCGGCGCGCATCTGATCTGTAACCTCGGCAACGGCAACGGCTTCTCCGTGCGCGAGGTCGTCGAGACCGTCCGCAAGGTGACCGGGCACCCGGTCCCCGAGGTGACGGCCGCGCGCCGGCCCGGCGACCCGGCGGTGCTCGTCGCCTCGGCGGAGGCCGCGCGCGAGCGGCTCGGCTGGATTCCGACCCGCCCGGACCTGGCGGACATCGTGCGAGACGCGTGGGCGTTCGCGAGAGAGCGGGAGCGGGGGCGCGGATGAGCGTGGCGGGCGAGTTCGAAGCGCTGTACGGGGCGACGCCGGAGGGCGTCTGGGCCGCCCCCGGGCGCGTCAACCTGATCGGTGAGTACACCGACTTCAACGAGGGCTTCGTGATGCCGCTGGCCCTGCCCCACAGGGCCGTTGCCGCCGTGTCCCGGCGTGACGACGGGGTGCTGCGGGTGCACTCCGCCGATGTCGGGGGCGGGGTCGTCCAGCTCGACGTCGACGCCCTCGAACCCCTCTCCGGCGGGGGCTGGGCCGCGTATCCGGGCGGCGTCGTCTGGGCGCTGCGCGAGGCGGGCCACCCGGTCACCGGGGCGGACATCCATCTCGCCTCGACGGTCCCGACCGGCGCGGGGCTGTCGTCCTCGGCGGCCCTGGAGGTCGTCACCGCGCTCGCCCTGAACGACCTTTTCGGGCTCGGTCTGAGCCGTCCCGGACTCGCCGTTCTCGCCCAGCGCGCGGAGAACGCCTTCGTCGGCGTCCCCTGCGGGGTGATGGACCAGATGGCGTCCGCATGCGCGGACGAGGGCCATGCGCTCTTCCTGGACACCCGCGACCTCTCGTACCGCCAGGTGCCCTTCGACCTCGCCGCGCGCGGGCTGCGGCTGCTCGTCGTGGACACCCGGGTGAAGCACGCGCTCGGGGACGGCGCGTATGCGGAGCGGCGCGCCGGCTGCGAGGCCGGCGCGCGGGCGCTCGGTGTGCGTGCGCTGCGCGAAGTCCCGTACGTGCAACTGCCCGATGCTCTCGCGCGTTTGAGCGACGAATCGGTTCGTCGCTACGTCCGTCACGTCGTTTCGGACAACCACCGGGTCGAGCGGACCATCGCTCTTCTCGACGCCGGGGACGCGCGGGCGGTCGGCCCGGTCCTGACGGAGGGTCATGTCTCGCTCCGGGACGATCTGCGCGTCTCCTGTCCCGAGTTGGACCTGGCGGTCGAGGCGGCGAACGCGGCCGGTGCGCTCGGGGCGCGGATGACCGGCGGCGGCTTCGGGGGCTCGGCGATCGTGCTGGTGGAGGAAGAGGCGGCGGACGTGGTGGCCGCGGCCGTGGAGAAGGCGTTCGCCGAGGCCGGGCTCACTGCCCCGAGGGTCTTCCCCGCGGTGCCCTCGAAGGGCGCGCGACGGATCTGAATGCCCGGAAAGCACCCCTCGATTGTCGACTTCTGTCGCGATCGGACACATGCGGCACAGCTGTACCGAGGTGTTCGGCCACTTCTGCGAATCGGCTTCCGCGGCGGCGCCTCGCCCGTACTCTGATGCACAGCGCCGGTGGGGGCCGGTGCTGATCAGGGGGCGAGACCAGTCGGGTACGGCGCCCGGGACGGGGTAACAGTCACTGCACGGCGGCGGCCGTGCGATCGACGGACCCCCGTCCCGGCGCCGTACCCGCGCCGGTCCATTCCTCGACACTTGGGGGTGTCCGTGGGTCGTATCCGGGTTCTGGTGGTGGACGACCACCGCATCTTCGCCGAGTCGCTGGCGGCCGCCCTCGCGGCGGAGCCGGACGTCGACGTGTCCGCCGCGGGCAGCGGTCCCGCCGCCCTGCGCTGTCTGGACCGCGCGGTCGCCGAAGGGCGCCGGTACGACGTGATGCTGGTGGACGCCGACCTCGGCGCGGCTGCCGGGCCGACGGCGTCGGTCGCGGTGGCCCGGGTCGTGCCGGACCACGGAGAGGGCGTCGTCGACGGCATCTCGCTGGTCGCCGGGGTCCGTTCGGCCCAGCCGGCCGTCCGGACGGTCGTGCTCGCGGAGAAGGACGACGCCCACCGGGCCGCCCTCGCGCTGCAGGCCGGGGCCTCGGGGTGGGTCGCCAAGGACTGTTCGCTGCAGCGCCTGCTGGCCGTGATCCGCGGCGTCCTGCGCGACGAGACGCATCTGCCGCCCGCCCTTCTCACCGGCGTCCTGCGGGAGCTGACGGCGGCCCGCAAGCACCGGACCGAGAGCGAACAGCTGGTGGAGTCGCTGACCCCGCGCGAGCGGGAGGTGCTGCGCTGCATGGTGGCGGGTCTGGGGCGCAAGGCCGTGGCCGAGCGGCTCTTCCTCTCCCCGCACACCGTCCGTACGCACATGCAGAACGTGCTCGGAAAGCTGGGCGTGCACTCCACGCTGGCCGCGGTCGCCCTGGCGCGCCGGGCCGGAGTCGGCCCCGCCGAGCTAGCCGGGGATGTTGTCGAACGGGGCGGTCAGCTGGCGTAGCAGCCCCGCCAGTTCGCCCCGCTGGGCACGGGAGAGCTGGGCCAGGATGGCCCGCTCCTGGGCGAGCAGCCCGGCGAGCGCCTGGTCGGCCCGGTCGCGGCCCTCGGGGGTGAGGCGGACCAGGACCCCGCGCCGGTCGCTGGGGTCGGGCAGCCGCTCGACCAGGCCCTTCTTGGTGAGCCGGTCGATGCGGTTGGTCATGGTGCCCGAGGTGACCAGCGTCTGGGTGAGGAGCTGGCCGGGGGAGAGCTGGTACGGGGCGCCGGCGCGGCGCAGCGACGTGAGGACGTCGAACTCCCAGGGCTCCAGCTGATGCTCGGAGAAAGCGAGCCGACGGGCGCGGTCGAGGTGACGGGCGAGCCGTGAGACGCGGCTCAACACCTCGAGCGGTTCCACGTCGAGGTCCGGGCGCTCGCGGCGCCATGCAGCGACCAGCCGGTCGACCTCGTCCTCCATGTCGATCAGTGTAGAGGGTCTGTTGACATAAAGTCTCTTGACGTCAAGATATATTCGGCTGGACTATGGGGAAGGACCGGGCCGGAACCCTGTTCCGCTTCGGCAACTCGTTCCAGCAAGGGGGCTCGAACATGCATTCCGCACCATCCTCTGCGTCCGCGGCACCGACATGGGACCCGCAGCAGTACCTCCGTCACTCCGGCCACCGCGCCCGACCCTTCCTCGACCTGCTCGCGCGAATACCACACCTCCCCACCGGTGACCGTCCCGCCCGGATCGCCGACCTCGGCTGCGGCCCCGGCAATGTGACCGTCCTGCTCGCCGACCGCTGGCCCGACGCCCACATCACCGGCTTCGACCTCTCACCGGACATGCTGGAACGGGCCGAGAAGGACTGGGCCGGCACGACGGCCGGCGGCGGCTGGCTGGACTTCCGGCGCGCCGACGCGGCCCACTGGACTCCCGACGAGCCCTACGACCTGATCGTCTCCAACGCCGCCCTCCAGTGGGTCCCCAACCACCCCGAGTCCTTCGCCCCCTGGATCGACGGACTCAAACCGGGCGGAACGCTCGCGTTCCAGGTCCCAGGCAACTTCACCTCGCCGAGCCACGCCCTGCTCGGCGAGCTCTGCGACGCCCCGCAATGGCGCGACCGCCTCCACGGAGAGGGGCGCCGATTCGTCCATGTCCTCGACGCGGCCGACTATCTGAACCGTCTTGCCGACCTCGGCTGCGAGACCGACACCTGGGAGACCACCTACTCACAACTCCTCCTCGGCGAGGACCCGGTCCTCGACTGGGTCAAGGGCACCGCCCTGCGCCCCGTACTGACCGCACTGGAAGGCGACCAGGAGGCGACGGACGCCTTCCTCGCCCAGTACCGCGACCTGCTGCGCGAGGCGTACCCCCCGGGGCCGCACGGCACGGTCTTCCCCTTCCGCCGCATCTTCGCCGTCGCGACCAAGCCGCGGTGACGAAGCCGAGGTCGACCACGTCCCGGTTACGCACGGGCGCCCCGCACCTGGAACCAGG
>NZ_JBHWBS010000062.1:0-11959 GCF_042735655.1 Streptomyces sp. NPDC059567
CAACAGCTCATCGCCACCTGGACCGGCACCTGCCCCACCTGCCGACAGATCGTCCCATGGCAGCCCTACGACACCACCTAACAAAGCACTACTAGGGCCTGTCGTGGCTGCCGTGCTCCGTCGGGCCGAAGAGCTCGTCCTGCGCGGCGTCGCGGGCGGCCAGGAGGGCGCCCCGGAGGACCGCCGCGTCCCCGAGTTCGGTGGCGCGGACCTCCGTGCGCAGCGGCGAGAGGGCGGCGAGCTCGGCCTCGACGCGGGCGGCGAGCTCCCGGCCGCCACGGTGGCCGGTCTCGCCCCCGAGGACGACACAGCCCGGGTCGAGGACGGAGGCGACGGCCGCGGCGCCGACCGCGAGGCGCCGGGCGAGGGCGTCGAGGAAGGGGCCGTGTCCCGAGGCGAGCGCGTCGGCCGGGTCCAGGCCGTGCTCCACGGCGAGGGCAGCCACCGCGGCCGCGCAGGCCAGCTCGTGGAAGCCGCCCTCGCAGCCGGTCGCCGACGGCAGCCCCGAAGTGCCGGGCACCGGCAGGAAGCCGAGCTCGCCCGCGCCGCCGGAGGCCCCGCGGCGCACCCGGCCGTCCAGCACGACGGCGGCTCCGACACCCTGGCCGAGCCAGAGCAGGACGAAGGTGTCGCGGTCTCGTGCGGCCCCCGCGCGCTGCTCCGCCACCGCCGCGAGGTTGGTCTCGTTCTCGACGAGCACGGTCGCCGGCAGCCGCTCCTGGAGGGCGTCGATCAGTCTGCGGTGCCACTCGGGAAGCTTCGCCGAGTCGCGCAGCCCGCCCGTGGCCGGGTCGATCAGTCCGGGCGCGCCGACGACGACGCTGTGCAGTTGCTCCACCCCGGCGGACTTCGCGGTCCGTTCGAGGAGGGAGACCGCCTTCTCGACGGCCGGTCCGGTCCCGTCCTCCCCGTCGATCGGCGCCGAGGCCTCGGCGAGCGTGGCGCCGAGCAGGTCGGCGACGGTGAGCGAGAGGGAGTCGGTCCGTACGTCGAGGGCGGCGAGGTGCGCGCGGTCGGCGACGATCCCGTACAGCTTGGCGTTCGGCCCGCGCCGCTCCGCGCCGGACTCCCCCACCACCCGGACCAGTCCCGAGCCCTGGAGCCGTTCGACGAGGTCGGCGACGGTGGGCCGGGAGAGGCCGGTGAGCGTCTTCAGCTGAGTCGCCGTCAACGGCCCTTCGTCCTGGAGCAGTCGCAGGGCGAGCCGGTCGTTGATGGCCCGGGCGGTGCTCGGAGATGCGGGCATACCGGGATCCTCTCAGACTCTCGTACGTGGACCTCTCCCACCGATCTATTTATCAGGCAGGGTTCCTGATAGTTTACGGCGGAGTCAACCAGGGAGGGCACATGACGGGCGAGACCGTCTTCGGTAGCGAGCGGCTGCGGCGGGCCCGATTCGCCGTCGCCGCCGTCTTCTGCGTCCACGGCGCGGTCACGGGCAGCTTCGCGACCCGCATCCCGTGGATCCAGGACCACGCCGGCGTGAGCGCGGGTCAGCTCGGACTCGCCCTCGCCTTCCCGGCCATCGGCGCCTCGCTCGCGATGCCGCTGGCCGGCGCGATCAGCCACCGCTTCGGCGCCCGCACCGCGCTGCGCGGGCTGCTCGCCCTCTGGACGCTGGCGCTGATCCTGCCGTCGCTCGCCCCGAACATCCACGGGCTCTGCGCGGCGCTCTTCTTCTACGGCGCCACCGCCGGCATGTCCGACGTGGCGATGAACGCGCTCGGCGTCGAGGTCGAGAACCGTCTCGGCAAGTCGATCATGTCCAGCCTGCACGGCATGTGGAGCGTGGGCGCGCTCCTCGGCTCCGCCGCCGGCACCGTCGCCGCCCACGTCGGCGCGGACGCGCGCCTCCACCACCTCGTCGCCGCGCTCGTCCTGACCGCGCTCGGCCTCGTCTTCTGCCAGGGCGTCCTCGATCTGCGGAGCGCCCCGGACGAGGAGCCGCCGCCGCGCTTCTCGCTGCCGCCGAAGTCCGCCCTGATCATCGGCGCCATCGGCTTCTGCGGGGTGTTCGCCGAGGGCGCGAGCCTGGACTGGTCCGCGGTCTACCTGAAGGACGAGCTCGGCTCCTCGGCCGGTATCGCCGCGGCCTCCACCACCGCCTTCGCACTGACCATGGCGATCGCCCGGCTGGTCGGAGACCGCGTGGTGGACCGGTTCGGCGCCGTTCGGACGGTACGGGTCGGCGGCGTCGCCGCGACCGTCGGCGGGCTGCTGGTGGTCTTCGCCCCGCATGCGGCCGTCGCGATGGCCGGATTCGGTCTGATCGGCCTCGGCGTCGCCGTCGTCGTACCGCTCGCCTTCGCCGCGGCCGGCCGCAGTGGCCCCAACCCCAGCCAGGCCATCGCCGGCGTCGCCACCATCACGTACACCTCGGGTCTCATCGCCCCGTCGGCGATCGGCGGAATCGCCGACGCGACCTCCCTGATGTTCTCCTTCGGCCTGGTCACCCTGCTGGCCTTCGGTCTGGTGCTCGGCGCCGGGGTGCTGCGCCAGGGCTCCCGGGCCACGACCACCGCCGCGGCCGGAAGCGGAAGCCCCGCGACGAGCTCGGGGAAGGTCTCGTAGGGATCGCGGACATGGGGCCGGAGCCCCGGTGACCAGCGGCGCATTACCATGTGGCTGATCTTTTGCGGCCTCGGCACGGCCGCCGGAACCGGAGAACTGGAGCGACCCCATGAACCTCGGCGTGCGCTGGACCCTGCACGGCGACGGGAAGACACCCGCTCCAGGAGCCGTGGTCCGGCCGGACGAGCGGCTCTCCTGGCCCCGTACGGTCGGCCTCGGCGCCCAGCACGTGGTCGCGATGTTCGGCGCCTCCTTCGTGGCGCCCGTGCTCATGGGTCTCGACCCGAACCTCGCCATCATGATGTCCGGCGTCGCCACGGTGATCTTCCTGCTCGCGACGCGGGGCACGGTCCCCAGCTATCTGGGCTGCTCGCTCTCCTTCGTCGGTGTCGCCGCGGCCATCCGAGCCTCCGGCGGCACCAGCGCGACCGTGACCGGCGCGGTGTTCGTCGTCGGTGGCGCGCTGTTCCTGGCGGGTCTGGCGGTACGGAAGTTCGGCGCGCGGATCATCCACGCGGCGATGCCCCCGATCGTCACCGGCGCCGTCGTCATGCTGATCGGCTTCAATCTCGCCCCGGTCACCGCGAGCACCTACTGGCCGCAGGACCAGTGGACGGCGCTGCTGGTCATGCTGTTCACCGGCCTGGCCGTGGTCTGTCTGCGCGGCTTCTGGTCGCGCATCGCGATCTTCCTCGGCCTGATCTTCGGCTACGCCATCTCCTGGGTCTTCGACCTGGTCTTCGGCAAGATCCACTCGGTGTCCCCGAGCGGTCAGGACACCGACCACTGGCGGCTCGACCTCTCCGGCGTCTCCCAGGCCGACTGGATCGGGCTGCCCTCCTTCCACGGGCCCAGCTTCGAGTGGTCGGCGATCCTGGTCGCGCTGCCTGTCGTGATCGCCCTGATCGCGGAGAACGCCGGTCACGTCAAGGCCGTCGGCGAGATGACCGGGGACTCCCTGGACGACAAGCTCGGCACCGCGATCGCGGCGGACGGCGCCGCCTCGATGCTGTCGACCGCCGTGGGCGGCCCGCCGAACACCACGTACTCCGAGAACATCGGCGTCATGGCGGCCACCCGTGTCTACTCCACCGCCGCCTACTGGGCCGCGGCCGCCTTCGCGCTGCTCTTCGGCCTCTGCCCCAAGTTCGGCGCGGTCGTGGCGGCCATCCCCGGCGGTGTCCTCGGCGGCATCACGGTGATCCTCTACGGCATGATCGGCCTGCTCGGCGCCCAGATCTGGATCAACGCCAAGGTCGACCTGCGCAACCCGCTCAACCTGGTGCCGGCCGCGGCGGGCATCATCATCGGCGTCGGCGGGGTGAAGCTGACCTTCACCGACACCTTCGAGCTCGGAGGCATCGCGCTCGGCACGATCGTCGTGATCACCGGCTACCACGTGCTGCGGGCCTTCGCCCCGGCGCACCTGAAGCAGCAGGAGCCGCTGCTGGACTCCGGCACCAGCTCGTACGAAGGCAGCACGGACGAGGGCTCCGCCACCAAGTCGTAGGCGATTCGCCCGTTCTGGGGAAGCCGGGCCTCGGGAGTTCCCTCGCGGGACCGGCTGCTGGGACGCTGCCCCCATGGCGCAGACCCAGCAGCTCGGCACTCCGCAGACCGGCTCCGCTCGGAACGGCCCTGGTCGGATCAGCCCTGATCGGATCGACCCCGCTCAGAACGGCCCCGGCCGGATCGGGCAGTTCACCGCTGTCGACCCTGTGGTGGAGCGGATGCGCAGCATCCGCGCGGCCTGGCACCCGACCGACGGGGTCGCCGTCTTCAACCGCGTCTATCTGACGGTGACGGAGGAGATCGGCCACGCCATCGACGCCGGCACCTTCGCCGACCGACGGGCGGCCGCGACCCTCGACGTCCGCTTCGCGGAGCGCTATCTCGCGGTGGTCGACGCCGTCTCCACCGGCTCCCCCGCCCCGGCCTGCTGGCGGCCGCTCTTCCACTACCGGCGCCACCCCGACGTACGGCCGCTGCAGTTCGCGCTGGCCGGGATCAACGCGCACATCGGTCACGACCTCGCCCTCGCCGTGGTCGACACCTGCCGGGAGCTGGAGTGCGCGCCACGGGATCTGGAGGACGAGTTCGACCGCGTCGGCGACATCCTCGTGCTCCTGGAGGAGCGCATCCGCGAGGAGGTGATGCCGGGCCCGGACCTGCTGGAGATCACGGACCCGCTGACGCATCTGCTGGGCTGCTGGAGCCTGGACCGGGCCCGCGACGGGGCCTGGCTCGCCGCCCGCTCGCTCTGGCAGCTGAGGGAGCTGCCCGACCTGGCCGAGGAGTTCCGGGAACGCCTCGACCGGTCGGTGGGTCTGGTGGGGCGGATGCTGCTGACGCCGCTCGCACGGCACGGCTGACCACTCTCGCGGCCGCTCGCACACCGGTGCTGTCCGCCCCACTCCCCCAACGGCACCGGCCCCCGGGAAGTTCCACGGGGGCCGGTCTGCGTCAGATCAGGGGGCAGTACGCCGGGATCAGTCCTCCGGAAGCTCCACCGGGGCGATCTCGTCGTACACGTCGCCCGGGCCCGGGTTGGTGGCGTCGGTCGAGCCGCCGAAGTGGTGCATCACGCCCCACACGGCGTTGAGCGCGGTCTGCACGGCGCCCTCGGCCCAGCCGGCCGTCCAGGAGATGTCGTCGCCCGCGAGGAAGATGCCCCGCTTGTCCTCCGGCAGCCGGTCCTGCATGAAGTGGGTGAACAGGCGGCGCTGGTAGCGGTAGTGACCCGGCAGGTTCGCCTTGAAGGCGCCCATGAAGTAGGGCTCGTTCTCCCAGGAGACCGTCACCGGGTTGCCGATGATGTGCTTCCGGATGTCGACCTTCGGGTAGATCTCGCCGAGCGACTTCAGCATGACCTCCATCCGCTCGTTGGCGGAGAGCGGCAGCCACTTCAGGCTGTCGTCGCACCAGGTGTACGAGAGGCAGATCGTGGCGGGCTTGTCCGGCCCGTCGTCCAGGAGGTACGTGCCGCGGGTCATCCGGTCGGTCAGCGTCATCGACATGACGTCGCGGCCGGTCTCCTCGTCCTTGTCCAGCCAGAACGGCCGGTCCACGGGCACGAAGAGCTTGGAGCTCTCCATGTAGTGGGTGCGCTCGATCGCCGTCCAGTGGTCGATCGGGAAGAGCGAGTCGTCGCAGGCGATCTTGGAGAGCAGCATCCAGGACTGGGCGGTGAAGATCGCCGCCTGGTACGTGCGGATGTCACCGGAGGCGTCGGTGACGGTGATCCGGTTGCCGGCGGTGCGGTTCAGCCGGGTCACGGCCGGCTTCGGCGCGCCCTCGTGCAGGGACTGCAGGGAGGTGCCCTGCGCCCAGTGGACGATCTTCTCCGGCTCGCGCTCCCACAGGCGCAGCGGCAGCTGCTGCGAGCCGCCCACGATGCCGCGGTGGTGGTCGTCGGCCTCGGTGTAGACGACCCGGAGGATCTCCAGGATGGAGTTGGGGAAGTCGGTGTCCCAGCCGCCGGTGCCGAAGCCGACCTGGCCGAAGATCTCGCGGTGCCGGAAGGACTTGAACGACTCCGACTCGCACAGGAAGCCGTAGAAGGTCTGGTTGTCGAGCTTCTCGACGAGCTTGGACCAGATCTCGCGGATGCGCGGGACGTCGCGCTCGCGCATGGCCTGGTTCATGTCGGAGAAGTCGGCGCCCTCGTCGAGGCAGGCGTTCCACGCGTTCATCACGTCGCGGTAGACCTGCGGGAGGTCGTCGACGGTCTGCGCGTAGTGCGACTCGCCCTTGAGGTCGACGACGGTCGACGGGGTGGACTCGGCCAGCGGGTTGGGGAACGGCTGCGTCTCCAGGCCCACCAGGTCGATGTAGTGCTGGAAGGCGGTGGAGGAGGGCGGGAAGCGCATGGCGCCCATCTCCGCCGTCAGCCCCTCGGTGCCGGTGCCCTCGAAGCCGACGGTGCGCAGTCGGCCACCGATCTTGTCGGCCTCGTAGACGACGGGCTTGAGGCCCATCTTCATCAGCTCGTAGGCGGCGATGATGCCGGAGAGCCCGCCGCCGATGACGGCGACCTCGGTGCCGTGCTCGGTCGCCGGTATCTGCCCCAGACCGGCCGGGTGGGCAAGGAAGTCGTCGTAGGCGTACGGGAAGTCCGGCCCGAACATGGTGATCGGCGGCTGGCCGTCGCTGTGCGGGACGGCGGTCGTGGGCACCGTGGACGTCATGGGGTACGGACTCCTTGCGGGGAAAGCGGGGAAGTGCGGGAAGAGGGGGGACGGCTCAGACGAGGGAGCCGTAGAGGCCGGGACGCCGGTCGCGGAGGTACGGGTTGTCCTTGCGGGAGGCGGCGAGCAGCGCGGGGTCCACATCGCCGATGACGAGGTCCTCGCCGCGGCCGGCGCGGACCCGGGCGGTGCCGTCCGGGGCGGCGAGCGTGGACAGGCCGACGAACTCGAAGTCGCCCTCGGGGCCCGTCCGGTTGGCGTACGCGATGTAGATCTGGTTCTCGAAGGCGCGCACGGGGACGACGGACTCGGGGACGACCTCGGCGGGGTGCATCAGCGCGGTCGGTACGAGGAGGAGGTCCGTACCGGCCAGGGCCTGCGCCCGTACGTTCTCGGGGAACTCGACGTCGTAGCAGATCATCATGCCGACCGTGAGGCCGCCGAGCTCCGCCTGGACGACGGCGTCCTCGCCGGGGGTGAACCAGTGGTGCTCGAAGTCGCCGAAGAGGTGCGTCTTGCGGTAGCGCAGGAGCACAGCACCGTCGGGGCCCACGAGCTGGGCCGCGTTGTACAGGACCCCGTGACGTTCGACGTCCCGCTCCGGGTAGCCGTAGCCGACGGCCAGGCCGTGCCGCGCGGCGATGGCCGCGGCCGCGCGGGCGGAGGGACCGTCGGCCGGCTCGGCCAGGCGGGCCATGTCGGCACCGATCGCGTAGCCGGTCAGGAACAGCTCGGGGGCGAGCAGCAGCCCCGCTCCGGCCTCGGCCGCGCGGGCGGCGGCCTCGTCGAGGATCTTCAGATTGGCGGCCACGTCACCGAGCTCACCGGAGCTCTGGAGCAGGGCGATGCGCAGCGCGGGCATGGGCGATCCTCAGGGGTCCGAAAGACATGGGGGAGACGTCAAAAACGGTACGGTTCCGGGCTCGACCGGGACAAGGCGCGACCGTTGCGGACCGACCGTCGAACCGTTGCGCGATCTCCGACCGGGGCGGCGATTCGTTGCGCGGGGCTCCGACGGGAGTCGTACGGCTCCCCCGCCGTGCGGCGGAGAGGAGGACCCTCCCCTGGCGCGACGCCCCGCGGCGGGCCGGGCGGAAGAGTGGTGGCTGTCCGGTTGACCTGCTGAAAGGACCACCATGAACCGCCGTACGAAGATCGCCGCCCTGGCCGCCGCCGCACTGATCACGGCCGGGGCCGCGGGCTCCGCCGTCGCCTCGGGGGACGGCAAGGGCGGCAGCCGCGAGGCGGCCGCGCTGACCGGGACCGCGAAGCTCTACCGCCCGGCCGGGGACGACATCACGTTCACGTTCGACGCGCATCTGGCGGCGAAGGACCAGCGGGACCCGACGAAGGCGACGGGCACGTTCCGCTTCAGTCACTACATCGGGGACTGGGGCGGCTCCGCCGATGTGAAGGTCGACTGTCTGACGACGGGCGGCAAGGTCGCGGTGGTGACGGGTGTGATCACCCGGTCGGACGGCGTCCTGGCACCGTCGCTGGGCAAGCGGGTCGGCATCTCGGTGCACGACCTGGGGAAGCACGACCGCCTGGGCTACAGCTGGATGGCCTCCAACGACCCGACGAAGGACGAGGTGCCGAAGTGCACCAGCGCCGCGCCCTTCGAGAAGACGAAGGCCGGGACGGGTGACTTCAAGGTGCTGCCCTGGCAGGTCCCGTACAACTAGGGACGCCCGGGGCCGGGCCAGAGGGGCGGTGCGGGAACCACGGCCCGCCCCGCCCCTCGCGGCCGCAGCGGTTACGCGGGCGAGCCGGAGGAGAAGCGCCGCAGCAGCGGCGACAGCACCAGGACCGACTTGGTGCGCTCCACGAACGGCTCGCCGGCGATCCGTTCCAGGACGCGCTCGAAGTGGCGCATGTCGGAGGCGAAGACCTGGACGACGGCGTCCGCGTCGCCGGTGACGGTCGACGCGGACACCACCTCGGGGTACCGCTCCAGACCTCGCCGGATGTCGTCCGGCGAGGTGTTGTGGCGACAGTAGATCTCGACGAACCCCTCGGTCTCCCAGCCGAGCGCCGCCGGGTCCACCCGTACGGTGAAGCCGGTGATGGCGCCCTCGGCCCGCAGCCGGTCCACGCGCCGCTTGACGGCGGGCGCGGAGAGTCCGACGAGGGAACCGATGTCGGCGTAGGAGCGACGGGCGTCCTCCGCGAGGGCGTGGACGATGCGTTCGTCGAGGTCGTTGAGTCGCACTACGGGTGGATCACTTCTCTGCGTCGGTGGCCACGACGTCGGTGGCCAGGCGGGAGCGGCGCATGCCGTACAGGAAGTAGAACACGAGGCCCGCGGCCATCCAGCAACCGAAGACCACCCAGGTGATCGAGTCGAGGCTGAACATGTTGTACACGCAGAAGCCGAAGCCGAGGATCGGGAAGGTCCAGCCGAGCGGCACGCGGAAGGTGCGGTCCATGTCCGGGCGGGAGCGACGCAGCACGATCACCGCGATGTTGACCAGGGCGAAGGCGAACAGGGTGCCGATGCTGGTCGCGTCGACGAGCTTGCCCAGCGGGATGACGGAGGCGAGGGCGGCGCAGAACAGCGAGACGATGACGGTGTTCACGCGCGGGGTGCCGGTCTTGCCGCTGACCTTGCCGAAGACCTTGGGCACGAGGCCGTCGCGGGACATCGCGAAGAGCACGCGGGTCTGGCCGTAGAGGACGGTCAGCACGACGCTGGCGATCGAGATGACGGCGCCGGCGGCGAGCAGGGTGCCCCAGAACTTCTGACCGCTCACGTCGTTCATGATCGCGGCGAGCGAGGCCTCGGAGCCCTCGAAGTCCTTCCAGTTCCACGCGCCGACGGCGACGGCCGCGACCAGGACGTAGAGAACGGTGACGATGAGCAGCGAGAGCATGATCGCGCGCGGGAGGTCGCGCTTCGGGTCCTTCGCCTCCTCACCGGCGGTGGAGGCGGCGTCGAAGCCGATGTACGAGAAGAAGAGGCTCGCGCCGGCGGCGCTGACACCGGCCATGCCGAGCGGCATGAAGTCGGCGTAGTTGCCGGACTTGAAGCCCATGAAGCCGATGGCGCAGAAGAGCACCAGCGCGGCGATCTTCACGAAGACCATGACGGTGTTGACGAGCGCGGACTCGCGGGCGCCGCCGAGCAGGAAGACCATCGCGAGCAGGACGACGATCAGACCCGGCAGGTTGACGATGCCGCCCTCGCCCGGGGCGGAGGAGAGCACGTCGGGGATCGTGACGCCGATCGTGCCGTCGAGCAGCTCGTTGAGGTACTCGCCCCAGCCGACCGCCACGGCGGCGACGGACACGCCGTACTCCAGGACCAGGCACCAGCCGCAGACCCAGGCGACGAGTTCACCCATCGTTGCGTACGCATACGAGTACGAGGAACCGGCGACCGGTATCGAGCCCGCCAGCTCGGCGTACGAGAGGGCGGAGAAGAGAGCCGTGAGACCGGCGATGACGAAGGCGATCGTGACCGCGGGGCCGGCCTTCGGAACGGCGTCGCCGAGGACGACGAAGATGCCGGTGCCGAGCGTGGCGCCGATGCTGATCATCGTCAGCTGCCACATCGAGAGCGAGCGCCTGAGCGAGCCGCCCTCGCCCTGGCCACCCTCGGCGACCAGGCGTTCTACCGGCTTGCGCCGCGTCAGGGCGGAGAGCCCTGAGCTCTTGGGGACGGTCGGCTCGGTGGCCGGTGAGGCCGTGCCTTGATCCAGCACTGCGAAGGCTCCTTGATCGCTGCCTGTCGAAATGCGACGACCACGGCGGTACGCGGGCATGACAAAAGAGCCCGCGAGGGAAGGGGGAACCGCCGAGCAGGCGGTCGCCGCCACTCCTGGTACGAGGCATGAGCCTAAGCCCCCACGCTTCGCGCTCGTAATGCAGGGTTGTTGCGCACTGGCAGATGATCATTGCGCACTTGGAGCCCGGACGGGGAAACATTGCGCCCCACCGCATGAAACGACACATTGGGGGTGTTGCGGCAGGTGTGAAGCGCCCTCGACATGCGCATTGACTCCTCGTGCTGAATGACCGACTCTGCGAGCCCTCTGCGGCACCTCGATCGGAGGCTTCGGTGGGCTGGCTGGACCCGGAACCCTTTCTGCGCGGCACCGCCTGGCTCGACGGCGGCCGGGCCGTGCGCGCCGACCCCACCGACCTCGCCCGGCTGCCCTGGGACACCGCCGAGCGGGCCGCGCTGCCCATCGGGGTACGGGTCGAGTTCACGGCCGCGCCGGACACCCGGGCGGTCGAGCTGCGCTACCGGGCCGCCGTGCCCGCGACGGGCGACGCGATGCGGGCGCTACGGCACTGCTTCGCACTCTGGCGGGGCGGACAGTGTGTCGGAGAGACCTTCGCCGCCCCCGCGGAGGACGCCACGATCGGAATCGAACTCCCGCCCGGCGGCGGGTCGTTCACGGTCCACCTCCCGGAGAGCCAGGCGCCGGTGGTCCTCGGGCTGCGCGCCCTGGGCGGAGCGCTCGCCCCCGCGCCCCGACGGCGGCGCTGGCTGGTCCACGGCGACTCGATCACCGAGGGCTGGTGGTCGACCCGGCCCGCGCACTCCTGGCCGGCGACGGCGGGGCGGCTGCTCGGCCTGGACACGGTCAACCTGGGCTACGCGGGCGGAGCGCGCGGGGAACTCCCGCTCGCCGAGCAGCTGGCGAGCCTCCCGGGCGAACTCGTCACCCTCGCCTTCGGAACCAACTGCTGGTCCAGAGCGCCCTGTTCCGCGGGCTGGCTGTACGAGACGGTCCGCGCCTACGTCGGTCTCGTGCGCCGCGGCCACCCCGACGCCCCGCTGCTGATCCTCTCCCCCGTGCTGCGCCCCGAGGCGGAGACCACCCCCAACGTCCTGGGAGCCACGCTGGAGGACCTGCGCACGGCCATGGAGGACGCGGGCCGGGACCTGGCGGCGGAGGGCGACGAGCGGCTCCTGGTGCTCTCCGGCCGCTCCCTGCTCGACCCCGAGGACCTGGCGGACGGGCTGCACCCCAACGACCGGGGTCACGCGCGGATGGCGGCGGCGGTCGCGGACGCGCTGCGCCCTCACGTCCGTACCTGAGGATCGGCACGGACCCGGATACGGAGCAGGGGCCCCCGCGCCCGGGGGGGGGGGGCGCGCGGGGGGGGGCCCCCAACCGCCCCCCCGCGGGGGGCGGCGGGCCGCCGCGCGCCCCCCCGCCCCCGGGCGCGGTGATAGTTAAACAAAAAAA
>NZ_JBHWBS010000062.1:11969-20908 GCF_042735655.1 Streptomyces sp. NPDC059567
GGTTTTTGTCTCACACCCCCCCCCCCGCCCCGCCCCCGGATCGCGCCCCGGCCCCCGCCCGCGGTCGCGGGGGCCCCTGCTGCGGAGAACCGACTAGCTCCAGCTGGCGTGCAGCGGCTTGCCCTCGGCGTAACCGGCGGCGCTCTGGATGCCGACCACGGCCTTCTCCTCGAACTCGGCGAGCGAGGCCGCGCCCGCGTAGGTGCAGGAGGAGCGGACGCCCGCGATGATCGAGTCGATCAGGTCCTCGACGCCCGGGCGGGCCGGGTCGAGGAACATCCGGGAGGTCGAGATGCCCTCCTCGAAGAGGCCCTTGCGCGCGCGGTCGTAGGCCGACTCCTCGCTCGTGCGGTTCTGCACGGCGCGGGCCGAGGCCATGCCGAAGGACTCCTTGTACGGACGCCCGTCGGCGGTGTGCTGCAGGTCGCCCGGGGACTCGTACGTCCCGGCGAACCACGAGCCGATCATGACGTTGGACGCACCGGCGGCGAGCGCCATGGCGACATCGCGCGGGTGCCGGATGCCACCGTCGGCCCAGACGTGCTTGCCGTACTTCTTCGCCTCGGCGGCGCACTCCAGGACGGCGGAGAACTGCGGGCGGCCGACGCCGGTCATCATGCGCGTGGTGCACATGGCGCCGGGGCCCACACCGACCTTGATGATGTCCGCGCCGGCCTCGATGAGGTCGCGCACACCCTCGGCGGCGACGATGTTGCCGGCGACGATCGGCACCTGCGGGTCGAGGGCGCGGACGGCCTTGATCGCGGAGATCATCGACTCCTGGTGGCCGTGCGCCGTGTCGATGACGAGCGTGTCGACGCCCGCGTCGAGGAGCTGCTTGGCCTTGCCCACGAAGTCGCCGTTGATGCCGACGGCGGCGGCGATGCGCAGCTTGCCGTTCGCGTCGGTGGCCGGGGTGTACAGGGTCGCGCGGAGCGCGCCCTTGCGGGTCAGGATGCCGACCAGACGGCCGTCCTTGTCCACGGCCGGGGCGTAGCGGCGGTTGGCGTGGTCGAGCGTGTTGAACGCGTCGCGCGGCTCGATGTCGGCGTCGAGGAGCAGCAGGTCCTTCGACATGACCTCGGAGAGCTGGGTGAAGCGGTCCACGCCGGACAGGTCCGCGTCGGTGACGACACCGACCGGACGGCGGTCCGCGTCGACGACGACACCGGCGTCGTGCGACCGCTTGGGCAGCAGCGAGAGCGCGTCGGCGACGGTCTGGTGGGGCTCCAGGACGATGGGGGTGTCCAGGACGTGGTGGCGGCTCTTCACCCACGAGATGACGTCGGTGACGACCTCGATCGGAATGTCCTGGGGGATGACGACGAGGCCACCGCGGCGGGCGACGGTCTCGGCCATGCGACGGCCGGCGATCGCGGTCATGTTGGCGACGACCAGCGGGATCGTCGTGCCGGAACCGTCCGGCGAGGCGAGGTCCACGGCCTGGCGGGAACCCACGGCCGAGCGGCTCGGCACCATGAAGACATCGTCATACGTCAGGTCGTAGGGCGGCTTGACGTCATTGAGGAAACGCACGTGCTGACATCCCAGTCGTTCGGATCGGCCCCTAGGCATTTCAGCCAGGGGAAAAAGCACGTAGTTCATTGTCCCACGCCTGTACGAATACCAGACCCGGGCGTTTCATCCGAGGCTTGCGGGGCCGGTCCTGTGGGATCGCACGAATGCGGCGGTCCCGTCAGGGCGCCGTGCTGTCCAGACCCACCACGTCGACGTCCTCGGTCTCCGTCCAGAAACGTTCGTCCGCGTCCTGCAACCGGGTGGCCGCGTGCTTCATGTGGCGCAGCGCGGCGTCCCTGGCCGCCTCGGCGTCGCCGGACTCCACGGCGGCCAGGATCGCGTGGTGCTCCTGGCGGACGTCCTCGATGAAGTCGTCCCGGCGCGCCTCGTTCGCCCGTGTGATCCGGATGCCGCTGCGCGCCACCTCGCCGAGGTACCGCACCGTGGAGACCATCACGGCGTTGCCGGTCGACTCGGCGATGGACTGGTGGAAGGAGAGGTCCTCGTCGACGCCGTCGCCGCCGGCCGCGACCGCGGCGTCGATCGCGTCGAGCGCCGCGCGCATCCGGGCGAAGTCGGCCGGTGTGGCGCGGGCGGCCGCGAGCGCGGCCGCCTCGCCCTCCATGGCGCGGCGCACCTCGACTATCTGGAGCACCTTGGACTTGGTCGCGGCGGCCTCGGATTCCAGGTCGAGCGGCCGGGTGCGGCGCGGCAGGACGAACACGCCGAGGCCCTGGCGCGCTTCGACGAGGCCGGCGTTGCGGAGCCTGGACACGGCCTCGCGCACCACCGTGCGGCTGACGCCGAGCTGCTTGACCAGCTCGACCTCGGTCGGCAGCTTGTCGCCCTCGGCGATACGCCCGGACTCGATCTCTTCCGAGAGCATCGCCGCTACTCGGTCCGCGAGCCGGACCGGACCGCTCACCTTGGAAAACATGGTCATCAGTCTATCGGCGCGGAGCCCCGTCGCCTGGGTCGGCCGACGCCGCGGGAGCGATCGCGTCGGCGTGGTCGGCGACGTAGTCCCGTACCACGGCCGCGAAGTCGGGGTCGGGCTCCAGACCGAGCGCCGCGGCGCGGGTGTTGTCGAAGGCGGCGGGCCACGAGCCCACGAGGGACTCGACGGCCGGGTCGGGGGCGATCGTCACCAGGTCGGCGACGGCGTCACCGGCCTCCCGGCGCAGCGTGGCCAGCATCTCGGCGACCGTGACCGTGAGCGCCGGCAGGTTGACCGGCAGATTGCCCTCGACCCGGCCCGGGCCCGTACCGCGCTCGGCCTGCGCGACGCGGAGGATGCCCTCCACGGTGCGGCGAGGCGAGGCCAGGGCGACCCGCAGCTCGGGGTCGACCGGGCAGATCGCCGGAAGGCCCGCGAGCGGCTCGCGGACGATGCCGGACAGGAAGCCCGAGGCGGCCGCGTTCGGCTTCCCCGGCCGCACGGACACGGTCATGAGGCGGGTGACGCGGCCGTCGACGTAGCCGCGGCGGGTGTACTCCGCGACCAGCTGCTCGCAGACGAACTTCTGGATGCCGTAGCTGGACCGCGGGGTGGGCAGGGTCGACTCGGAGACGACCGGCGGCAGCGGAAGCGCCGGATCGGAGCCGTAGACGGCGACGCTGCTGGAGAACACCACCAGGGCCGTCGGGCCCCCTGCGGCCGACTGGGCGCGGGCGGCTTCGAGCAGCGCGCGGGTCGTGTCGACGTTGGCGCCCATGCCGAGGTCGAAGTCGGCCTCGCACTCGGCGGAGACGGCGGAGGCCAGGTGCACGACGACATCGACCGGCTTCGCGAACAACTCGTCGAGGCTGTCGGTCAGGTCCCCCCGCACGACGTCGACGATGGGGTCGGCCGCCTCCGGCGAGGTGTCGGGCACGAACCGGTCGGCGAGGACCAGCCGCTCGATGGGCGTACCGCGGAACGTCCGTGCGTCGAGCAGGGCGCGGGCGACCTGTCGACCGAGGAAGCCGAAGCCACCCGTGATGACGATCCTCATGCGTTGTCTCCTCGGTGATTCTGGTGGTTCTCGTCGTGCTGGTGGTTCTTGAGGTCGTGCTGGTGGTTCCTGAGCCAGCCGAGCCCCTCGCTCGTGCCGGCCCGCGGGACGTACTCGCAGCCGATCCATCCCTCGAAGCCCGACTCGTCGATGACGCCGAACAGATGGCGGATGTCGAGCTCGCCCTGGTCGGGCTCGTGGCGGTCCGGGACGCCGGCGATCTGCAGATGGCCGACGCGGCCGGTGGGAAGGTCGCGGCGCAGGGTGGTGGTGAGGTCGCCCTCGACGATCTGGCAGTGGTAGAGGTCCAGTTGGACCTTGAGGTTCGGGGCGCCGGCCTCCCGCACCACGGCATGCGCGTCGGCCTGCCGGCTCAGGAAGTAGCCGGGCATGTCACGGCCGTTGATCGGCTCGATCAGGATGTCGACGCCCGCCGCGGCGGCCCGCTCCGCGGCGCGGGCGAGGTTGGCCACGTACGTCTCGCGGTGCGCGGAGAGCTCGGCCGGGCTCGCGTCGGGACGGACGAGTCCGGCCATCACATGGAGGCGCGGGCAGTCCAGCGCCGCCGCGTACTCCAGCGCCCGGTCGATCCCGTCGAGCGTCTCCTTCTCACGGCCGGGCAGCGCGGCCGTCCCGCGCTCGCCGCCGTCCCAGTCTCCCGGGGGCGCGTTGAAGAGCACCTGACGCAGGCCGTGGTCGTCGAGGCGGCGACGGAGTTCGGTGGCGTCATAGGCGTACGGGAAGAGGTACTCGACGGCCTGGAAGCCGTCGGCCGCGGCCGCGGAGAAGCGGTCGAGGAAGTCGTGCTCGGTGTACATCATGGACAGGTTCGCGGCGAACCTCGGCATGGTGACTCCTGTGGGGGAAGGGCCGGATCCGGTCCTGAGCGGTGGAGCGGATCCGGCCGGTGGGACGGGCGCGGCCCGTCAGCGGTTGACGACCTGCTTGTTCGTGGTCAGCACCGCGACGGCGCCGACGACGAGGCTGAGCGCCAGGACGTACATGGGGATCGAGGTGGAGCCGGTGGCGTCCTTGAGCGCGCCGATCATGTACGGGCTGACGAAGCCGGCGAGGTTGCCCACCGAGTTGATCACGGCGAGTCCGGCCGCGGCGGCGGTGCCGCCGAGGAACGCGGTGGGGAGCGACCAGAAGAGCGGCGCGCAGGTCAGCACACCGGCCGCGGCGAAGGAGAGCGCGACCAGGGACAGCACGGTGGACCCGGACCAGCTCGCGGCGAGCGAGAAGCCGACGGCGCCCATGAGGCTCGGGATCACCAGGTGCCAGCGGCGCTCGCGGCGCTTGTCCGCCGAGCGGCCGAAGAGGTTCATCGCGACGAGCGCGGCGAGGAACGGTACGGCGCTGAGGACGCCGATCGCGAGGTTGCCCTTGATGCCGGTCGACTGGACGAAGGTGGGCATCCAGAAGGTCAGCGCGTACTGGCCCATCACGAAGCAGAAGTAGATGAGGCACATCAGCCACACCTTGGGCTCGCGGAAGGCGTCCAGGACCCGGCCGTGCACCGACTTCTGGGCGGAGTCCTCGGCGATCGCCCGCTCGACGATGTCCTTCTCCTCCTCGCTGAGCCACTTGGCGTCGCGGACGCCGTTGTCGAGGTAGAACAGGCAGGCCACACCGATGGCGAGCGCGGGGAGGGCCTCCAGGAGGAACATCCACTGCCAGCCCTGCCAGCCGTTGACACCCTGGAAGCGGTCCATGATCCAGCCGGACAGCGGGTTGCCGAAGATGCCGGCGACCGGGATGGCCGACATGAACAGGGCGATGACCCGGGCCCGGCGGTGCGAGGGGAACCAGTACGTGCAGTAGAGGATCACACCGGGGTAGAACCCCGCCTCGGCCGCGCCGAGCAGGAAGCGGAGCACGTAGAAGGTCGTCTCGTTCGAGACGAACATGAACCCCGCCGAGACCACGCCCCAGGTGATCATGATGCGGGCGATCCAGGTGCGGGCTCCGATGCGCTGCAGCATCAGGTTCGAGGGGACCTCGAAGAGGAAGTAGCCGATGAAGAACAGGCCGGCGCCGAGGCCGTACGCCGCCTCGCTGAAACCGAGGTCCGCGGACATCTGCAGCTTGGCGAAGCCGACGTTGACGCGGTCCAGGTAGGAGAAGACGTAACAGAGGATGAGGAAGGGGACGATGCGGCGCACGACCTTGCGGAAGACGGCGTTCTCGCGGGCGAGGTCGGGGGCCTCTGCCGTCGTCGCGGATATGGACATGACGGAATCCTTCGTAAGCGGCTCAGGGGATTCTCTGACGGGGTGGAACGCTGGTCACCACGCTGCTCGGAACGTGGACCTCAGTTCCTCGATCGCGTGACTGGAGAGTGGCTCAGGGCGACGGTCGGTCAGGAGCCAGAGGCGTGCCGTCTCCTCGAGTTCTTCGAGGACGGCGAGGGCGGTGGCGGCGTCCGGACCCCAGACGACGGGGCCCAGACGGTCGAGGAGCACGGCCCTGATCGGGGTGGCGCGTGCGGCGCGGTCGGCGATCGCGGCCGCCACCAGATCGGCCACGCGCGGGTCGCCGGGCCGGTGGTAGGGGATGAGCGGAACGTGCCCGACCTTCATCACGTAGTACGGGGTGAGGGGCGGGAGCACGTCGTCCTGGCTCCACACGCCGGCCAGGGTGAGCCCGACCAGATGCGTGGAGTGGGTGTGGAGGACGAAGCGGGCCGTGGGGTCGGCCTCGTAGATGCGCCGGTGCAGCGTCAGCGTCTTGCTGGCGCGGTCGCCCGCCACCTGCTCGCCGCCGGCGTCGACCAGCGCGAGCCGGTCGGGTTCGAGGAAACCGAGGGCGGCGTCGGTGGGGGTGATCAGATGGCCGTCGCCGACCCGGGCGCTGATGTTGCCCGCGCTGGCGTGGACGTAGCCGCGGGCGAACAGGCTCGTGCCCACCCGGACGATCTCGGCGCGCGCCGCGTCCACGGCGCTGTTCGGCAGGTCCGCCGCGCTGTCACGGAGCCCGGTCACGCGGCGTCCTCCGCGTCGAGGAGGGCGAAGGCGTCGGTGAAGAAGCCGGGGCCGCCGAAGTTGCCGGACTTGAGGGTGATGTGGAGCGTGTCCCCGGCGGGGAGGGCCGCGGCGCACCACGGCACGCCGGGGTCGATCTGCGGCCCGATGCGCAGCCCGGTGAGGCCGAGCGCCTGGACGACCGCTCCGGAGGTCTCGCCGCCGGCGACGACGAGGCTGCGGACTCCGCGCTCCACGAGCCCCTGGGCGACCCGCGCCAGGGTCCGCTCCACGAGCTCCCCCGCTTCGCCCGCGCCGAGGCGGCCCTGGACGGTGCGGACGGTGTCGGGGGTCTCGGTGGAGTAGACGAGGACCGGCCCGTCGGCCAGGTGCTCCTCGGCGAAGGCCAGTGCCTGCCCGGCGATGTCCTCACCGGCCGCGATGCGCAGGGGATCCACGCTGAACGCGGGACGGCCGCTCTTCAGGAACTCCACGACCTGGCCGTTGGTCGCCTCGGAGACCGATCCGGAGACGACGGCCCGGTGCCCTGCCGACGGCGGGAGCTGCGCGGCGGCGGGCGAGGGACGGAAGCCCCAGTTCGCGGGCAGACCGATCGCGAGCCCGGACCCGGCGGTCACCAGCGGCAGCCCCTGGACCGCCGCGCCCATGCGCACCAGGTCGTCGTTGGAGACGGCGTCGACGATCGCCGTGGCGACGCCGTTCGCCCGCAGCTCGGAGATGCGGGACCGGATGGCCTCGGCGCCGGCGGCGACGACCGTGTGGTCGACGAGGCCGACCGGCCGGGTGGTCTGGGCGGCGAGTACGGAGACCAGGTTGGAGTCGGTCATCGGGGTGAGCGGGTGGTTCCGCATCCCGCTCTCGGCGAGCAGGACGTCTCCGACGAAGAGGTGGCCCTTGAAGACCGTGCGCCCGTTGTCGGGGAAGGCCGGGGTGGCGATGGTGAAGTCGGTGTCCAGCGCGTCCATCAGGGCCTCGGTGACCGGCCCGATGTTGCCCGCCGGCGTCGAGTCGAAGGTGGAGCAGTACTTGAAGTAGATCTGCTCGGCGCCTGCCGAGCGGAGCCAGGCGAGGGCCCGCAGCGAGGCGTCGACGGCCTCGGCGGCCGGGACGGTACGCGACTTGAGGGCGATGACGACGGCGTCGGCGTCCATGTCGTGGCCGCTTCCGGCGGGCGGTACGTCGATCAGCTGGACGACGCGCATGCCCGCGCGCACCAGGTTGTTGGCGAGGTCGGTGGCGCCGGTGAAGTCGTCGGCGATGCAGCCGAGTCGGATGCCCATGTCAGCCCTCCGCCTTCGGCAGGTCGACACCCGGGAAGATCTTGATGACCGCGCTGTCGTCCTCGCGGCCGAAGCCGGCCGCCGACGCCTGCAGGAACATCTGGTGCGCCGTGGCGGCGAGCGGGAGCGGGAAGCGCTCGGGGCGGGCGGCGTCCAGGACGAGCCCGAGGTCCTTGACGAAGATGTCGACCGCGGACAACGGCGTGTAGTCGCCGGCGAGGACGTGCGCCATGCGGTTCTCGAACATCCACGAGTTGCCCGCGCTGTGCGTGATGACCTCGTAGAGCGCCTCGGCCGGGACGCCGGCCTTGATGCCCAGCGCCATCGCCTCGGCCGCTGCGGCGATGTGCACACCGGCGAGGAGCTGGTTCACGATCTTGACCTTCGAGCCGAGTCCGGCGCGCTCGCCCAGCCGGTAGACCGTGCCGCTCATGGCCTCCAGGAACGGGTCGGCGAGTGCGTACGCCGCGGCAGGGCCGGAGGTCATCATGGTGAGCTCGCCGACGGCGGCTCGGGCGGCGCCGCCGGAGATGGGGGCGTCCAGGTAGAGCACGCCCCGCTCGGCGAGGCGCCCCTCGAGCTCCTCGGACCAGCCGGGGTCGACCGTGGAGCACATCACGAAGACGGCGCCCGGGCGCAGCCGGTCGGCCGCCCCGTCGGTGTCGAACAGCACGGACTCGACCTGCGTCGCGTTGACGACGACACCGACCAGGACGTCCACGGCGGCCGCCAGGTCGCCGGTGGTGGCGTACGCCGTCCCGCCGTCCCGGGCGAAGCCCTCGGCCACGTCCGGCCGCAGGTCGTGGACCGCGACGTCGTGCCCGGCCGCCCGCAGACTGCGGGCCATCCCCAGGCCCATGGCCCCGAGTCCCACCACGCCGACGCGCGGACGTGTCGGCCTGTCCTGGTCGTTCATGCCCCTACCTCGTCTCGCTGTGCCTTCCCGGGGCGCGAGCCCTGGAAGGCGATCGGGTCATATGATGACCTGAGGACGTAGGTCAGTCCACAGTGATGCGCATCACATTGCAGGGATTGCGCGGTGTGCAACGCAGAAGGGGGGGGGGGGGCGGGGGGGGCGAGAGGTCCAGCGCTGCCGAGAGGGGCGGCGCGCTCTGGGTGGGGGTGGCGACGGTGCGGGGGCGCTCGGTGTCGCGCGCGGGCGG
>NZ_JBHWBS010000062.1:20918-43780 GCF_042735655.1 Streptomyces sp. NPDC059567
CCCTCGGCCGCGGCCGGGGGGCCGTCCTCCGCGCGGGGGGGGGGCGCCCGCCGCGCCGCCGCCCCGCCGCCGGGGTTCGGGGCGTCTTGAACGAGGGGCCGGTGGTGGCGGGGCCGAGAGGGCCGGCGGTCCCGCCGGCTCCGGTCAGACCCCGTCCGGGTCCGCGCGCTCCAGCGCCGGCCGCGAGCCGGGGGCCGACTCGGTGAGGAGGTAGTCCGCCGCCGCACGGTCGGTCACCAGGCTGGTGACGAGCCCGGAGCGGAGCACCGCGCCGATCGCCGCCGCCTTGCGCTGACCGCCCGCGATCGCCACGACCTCGGGGATCCGGCGCAGCCTGTCGGCCTCGACCGTGATGCAGCGCTCGCCCAGGTCACGCCCCACGCGGCGCCCTTCGGCGTCGAAGAGGTGCGCGGACATCTCGGCGGCGACGCCGAGGGAGGCGTAATGGGCGCGCTCCTCGTCCGAGAGCATGTCGTGCACGGTCGAGATGCCCGGCTCCCAGGAGCCGATGGACACACAGGCGACGGTGACCTTGTCGAAGTACTCGAAGGCCCGGGCGATACCGGTCTGGTTCCGCAGCGCCGCCGCCGTCGCGGGGTCGGGCAGCAGCATCGGCGCGTAGATGGGGTGCGCCTCGCCGCCGGAGACCTGGGCGGCACGCCGTACCGCCTCGACCGAGCCGCGCTCGGCGGTCCCCGCGTCGTACACGCCCGTGAGCTGCACGACCGTGCACGGGGGCAGCCGGTCGAGGGCCGCCGCCATGTGGATGGTGGAGCGGCCCCAGGCCAGGCCGAGGACGTCGCCCTCGTTGACCAGCTCGCCGAGCAGGTCGGCCGCGACCTCACCGAGGTTCTCCGGGTCGGGCGACTCGTCCTCGCCCTCGGCCGGGGACTCGACGACGACGGCGTGACGGAGGCCGTAGCGGGCACGGAGCGCGTCGGAGCGCTCGGCGTCCAGCTCCGCGGGTACGCGGATCTCGATCCGTACGAGGTCGCGTTCGAGGGCGGTCTCCAGGACCCGGGCCACCTTGAAGCGGCTCACGCCGAACTCCTCGGCGATCTGGATCTTGGACTTGCCCTCGAGGTAGAAGCGACGCGCCATGGCCGCCGCCTGCACCAGCTCCGCGGGTCCCATCCGCAGGGCTGACCGTCCCGCCGAGATTCCCGCCACCGCGATCTCCTTAGCTCTGTTCTCGTACCGCTGCTCAGGTGCTGCTGTCGTGCTGCTGCCGGACTGCTCTTGCGGTCCAGCCGTGCCGCTTTTGTCGTTCACACTCTGGACTCGCCGTTCATCCTGTCAGATCCGGCGGGCCCTGATCGGTCCTGTCGACGCTCCGACGGACCGCGTTCATCTGGCCGAGGCTCAGTGGCCACACGCCCACGCCGCCGAGGCGGTCGCGGATTCGGCCTTCGCACGGAGCGAGCGGACCGCCTCGGCCGGATCCGCGGCGCCGTAGACCGCCGAGCCGGCGACGAAGACGTCCGCGCCCGCCTCGGCGCAGCGCTCGATGGTGGATTCGGCGACCCCGCCGTCGACCTGCAGCCACAGCTCCAGACCGTGCTTGGCGATCAGCTCACGGGTACGACGGATCTTGGGGAGCATGATGTCGAGGAAGGCCTGCCCGCCGAAGCCGGGCTCGACGGTCATGATCAGCAGCATGTCGAGCTCGGGGAGCAGGTCCTCGTACGGCTCGATGGGCGTCGCGGGCTTCAGCGCCATCGACGCCCGCGCGCCCTTCGCCCGGATCTCCCGCGCGAGCCGCACGGGCGCGGCCGCCGCCTCCACGTGGAAGGTGACGGACCCGGCGCCGGCCTCCACGTACTGCGGGGCCCAGCGGTCCGGGTCCTCGATCATGAGGTGGCAGTCCAGCGGCGTGCCCGTCGCACGGCTGAGCGACTCGACGATCGGCACACCGAGCGTCAGATTGGGCACGAAGTGGTTGTCCATGACATCGACGTGCAGCCAGTCGGCACCCTCGACGGCCTTCGCCTCCTCGGCGAGGCGGGCGAAGTCTGCGGACAGGATGCTGGGGTTGATCTGCGCCATGTGCCAAGCCTGCCATGTTCTTGGGCACTTCTTTGCCGCGGAGCGGTTTCGGACCGGGATCCGCGCGGGTTCGGTACGGATTCGGCCCGGATTCGGACCCGGTTCCGCGCCCGCTCCCGCCGATCCGACCGTCCACATGCCGGACGGGCGCCGATCCGCCCGCGCCAGGCGAGGCGTCAGGCGGTACGCCGGAGCAGCGCCAGGTACATCGCGTCCGTGCCGTGCAGATGCGGCCACAGCTGGACGTCGGGGCCGTCACCCAGCCCGGGAACACCGGGCATCAGGGGGCGGACGTCGATCCATTCCGCCTCGACGGCCGGGCCGCCGCGGCCCTTGAGGACGTCCTCGACGACCACGCGGGTCTCCGCCAGGTGCGGCGAGCAGGTCGCGTAGCCGACGACTCCCCCGACGCGGACCGCCGACAGCGCCTCGCGCAGCAGACCGCGCTGGAGCGGGGCGAAGCCGTCCATGTCCTCCGGGCGACGGCGCCAGCGCGCCTCGGGGCGGCGGCGCAGCGCGCCGAGGCCGGAGCACGGGACGTCCATCAGGACACGGTCGAAGGAGCCGGGACGCCACGGCGGACGGGTGCCGTCGGCCGCGATGACCTGGTACGGGCCGGGGTTGCCGGCCAGCGCACGCTCGACGAGCCGGGCGCGGTGCGGCTGCTTCTCGGAGGCGAGCAGTGCGGCGCCTCGCTGCGCGGCGAGGGCGCCGAGCAGCGCCGCCTTGCCACCGGGGCCCGCGCAGCCGTCGAGCCAGCGCTCGTCGCGGCCCTCCAGGGGCGCGTTGGCCAGTGCGATGGCGACCAGCTGGCTGCCCTCGTCCTGGACGCCGGCCCGCCCCTCCTTCACGGCCTCGATGGCGCCGGGCTCTCCGCCCTCGGCCAGCCGGACCGCGTACGGGGACCAGCGGCCGGGCAGCGTGTCCTCGCCGGTGAGCTCCTCGGTGGTGGCGCGCCCCGGCCGGGCCACGAGCGTGACCTCGGGCCGCTCGTTGTCGGCCTCCAACAGGTCCTCGATACCGGCCCGCCCGCCGCCGAGGGCGTCCCACAGCGCGGAGACGACCCAGCGCGGGTGCGAGTGGACGACCGCGAGATGGTCCTCGGCGTCGTCCTCGTACGGTGGGGCGACCTGCGCGACCCAGGTGTCGAGGTCGTTCTGCGCGATCTTCCGCAGAACGGCGTTCACGAACTTGGCCCGCCCGTCGCCGAGCACCACCCGCGCCAGCTCCACGCTCGCCGAGACGGCGGCGTGGCTCGGGATGCGCGTACCGAGCAGCTGGTGCGCGCCGAGCGACAGCACGTCGAGGACCGGAGGATCGACCTCGCGCAGCGGCCGGTCGATGCAGGCCGAGACGATGGCGTCGTACGTCCCCTGGCGCCGCAGCGTCCCGTAGACCAGCTCGGTCGCGAGCGCCGCGTCGCGCCCGTCGAAGTCGCCCTTCTCCCGGGCCTTCTTCAGCAGCGGCGGCAGCACGAGGTTCGCGTACGCGTCCCGCTCGTCGACCGCCCTGAGCGCCTCGAAGGCCAGGATCCTGACGGGATCCTTCTTGGGGCGCCGGTACGGCTTGGGGGGACGGCGACTGGCCTGCTCGCTCAAAAGGTGCTCCGCTGACGAAGTGAGACGGTCGAACCCTCTCAGCCTACGTCCGTGCGGGCCGCCCGCTCGCCCACCCCTCGTCCACCACCGCCCTGCGCGACGGCGCTACGCGCCGACTGCTTCTCCTGCGGCGATGCGGACCCCACGGGCCCAGTCCGCCGCCCGCATCGGCTTCTTGCCCTGGGGCTGGACCCAGAGCAGCTCCACGGCGTACGAGCCGGTGCCGACGTACACGTTGTTCTTGCCGACCGCGAGCTCGCCGGGCGTCAGATCGGTACGGTCCGGGACGAGCGCCGCCTGGATCAGCTTGAGGCGCTCGCCGCGGAACAGGGTCCAGGCGCCCGGGGCGGGCGTGCAGCCGCGCACGACGCGGTCCACGCGCAGGGCCGGGGCCTTCCAGTCCACATGGGCGTCCTCGACCTGGATCTTCGGGGCCAGCGTGATGCCCTCGACCGGCTGCGGGACGGCCTTCAGGGTGCCGTCCTCGATGCCGTCCATCGTGGCCACGAGCAGCCCGGCGCCGGCGAAGGCGAGCCGGGTCAGCAGGTCGCCGCTGGTGTCGGTGGGACGGACGTCCTCGGTGATCACGCCGTAGACCGGACCGGAGTCGAGACCTTCCTCGATCTGGAACGTCGACGCGCCCGTGACCTCGTCGCCCGCCATCACGGCGTGCTGCACCGGCGCGGCGCCGCGCCAGGCCGGCAGCAGCGAGAAGTGGAGGTTGACCCAGCCGCGGGCGGGGATGTCGAGGGCGACCTTGGGCAGCAGGGCACCGTAGGCCACGACCGGGCAGCAGTCCGGGGCGATCTCGCGGAGCCGCGCGAGGAACGCCTCGTCACGCGGCCTCGCCGGCTTGAGCACCTCGATCCCGGCCTCCTCGGCACGCTGGGCGACGGGGCTCGCGACCAGGCGCCGGCCGCGGCCCGCGGGGGCGTCGGGGCGGGTGACGACGGCGGCCACCTCGTGCCGGCCGGAGGCGAGCAGGGCGTCCAGGGCGGGTACGGCGACCTCGGGGGTGCCTGCGAAGACCAGCTTCACTCGGGAAACCTCGCATCTCGGGGCGGTGGGGGTACCTCCCTGCTCGAGCACAGCCGAGAGCTTGGAGGAGGGCAGCGCACCAGTCTAGAGGCCGGGGCGCGAGGGGGCGTACGTGAGCCTGAGCGCCCCGCGCATATGCGTGTACGCCCCCGCACCGTGACCCAATCCACGGGTGGCGCGTTGGTCAAGGCAGATTGACCGAAACGGGCCGCTCTCCTCTTCGTGGCCCCACCCTTTACACGCCGGTTCGAGAGGCTTTCACATGGCCGACCACGCCACCCACGACGCCCAAGCCCGGGCGAGTCTGCACCTGTTGGTGCGAGACATCGAGCGGGTCCGGCGGCAGGTGGACGCGCTGCGCACACTCACGGCCCAGCTGGGCAACGTCTACCGCCCGCGCCGCTCCGGCCCGTCGACGGGCTTCGTCGTCTACGGACGGGCGCCCGCCCCGACCGTCCGGCTCGCCCAGGAACTGCGGGACAGTGTCGAGACCCTGGTGACGGCGGCGGTCGACTTCGACCGCTCGCTCGGGTTCTCGTGGGACGCGGTGGGCTCGGCGCTCGGGGTCACGAAGCAGGCCGTCCACCGCCGCTACGGCGCCCGCCGCGCGCCTCAGCCGGGGGCGGTCGTGGAGCAGGACCGCGTCGCGGAGCCGGGCACGACCCGCACGCTGCCGGTGGTGCCGCCGGCCCGCACGATGCCTCCGCAGCCCACCCCCGCACCCCTCCGCGAAGACCCCCGCCCCCCGGCCTTCCCGAGCCCCCGCAACGGCTGAAAACCCTCGCCCCTGCGGGGTTGTGGGCACCGCCCCGGCGGTGCGGGGTCCACAACCGGGGTGGACGAGGCCATGAGGGAGGGCGCGTCAGCCGATGTCCGGGGGGTCCACACGGACCCGCACCGGCTCGCCCCCACCCCGCGCCAGCCGCGCCGCCTGCGCCTTCTTCAGCGCCGCCGCCAGCGCCGCCCCGTTGCCCGGTGGGACGCGGACCAGGGCTCGCTCCCACTGCTCCCCCGGCGGGGTGTCCCCCGGCCGGCGGGGGCCGCCCGCGCGGACGACCGGGAGCGGGACCGGGCCCAACACCTCGGCGTCGCCCGGGAGTTCGGCGGTGCCGAGGAACGACACGACCGCCTCCGCCGGGCCCGAAACCGCCGCCATCCGGGACACCGGCGGGAAACCCAGCTCCGCCCGCTCCGCCAGCTCGCGCTGGGCGTGGCCGACGGGGTCCCAGCGCACCAGCGCCTGCACCGGCCGCAGCGTGGGTTCCGCGACCACCACCACCGTGCCGCCCTCGCCCTGCCCCCGTACCAGCGAGGCCGCGTCGATCCAGCGGCGCAGGGCCTCCTCTCCCGCGCGCAGATCGGGGCGGCCGAGCATCGCCCAGCCGTCGAGGAGCAGCGCGGCCGCGTAGCCGCCCTCGGCGACCGGCTCCGCGCCCGGCGTGGAGACCACCAGAGCGGGCCGTCCGGGCACGGTGTCCAGGACGTGGTCACGACCGGACGTCCGTACCGGAACCGCCGGGAACGCCCGGCCCAGCTCCTCCGCCGTCCGCCGCGCCCCCACGACCTGGGCCCGCAGCCGCGTCGCACCGCACTCCACGCAGTGCCAGTCCGGCGCTCCCCGCCCGCACCAGCCGCACCGCAGCTCCTGCTGCTCCGGCGCCTCCAGCGGCCCGGCGCAGTGCTGGCAGCGCGCGGGGGTCCGGCAGCGCTCGCACGCCAGCCGGGGTACGTAACCCCGCCGCGGGACCTGGACGAGCACCGGGCCGGTCTTCAGGCCCTCCCGTACCGCCTGCCAGGCCAGCGAGGGCAGCCGCGCGGCGCGCGCGGCCTCGTCGCGGGCCAGATCGGTGTCTCCCACGGTCCGTACGAGCGGGGCGGCCGCCCGCACCTGGTCGCGGCCGGCGACCAGCGGCGCGGCCCAGCCGGACTCCACGAGCTGCGCGGCCTCGACCGTGCAGCCGGTGGAGCCGAGCAGGAAGGCGCACTTGTCATGGGCGGCGCGCAGCAGCAGCACGTCACGCGCGTGGGGCTGCGGGGCATGCGGCTCGCTGTGACTGCCGTCCCCGTCGTCCCAGATGGCGACGAGCCCGAGGTCGCGGACGGGCGCGAACATCGCCGCGCGCGTGCCGACGACCGCGCGTACGGCGCCCCGCCGTACCGAGAGCCACTGCGCGTACCGCTTCTCGGGTCCGGTCTCGGCCGTGAGCAGCGCATGCCGTCCCGGCCCCAGGAGCGCCGTCAGCGCCGCGTCCACCCGCGCGGCGGCCCGTCCGTCGGGGACGACGACGAGCGCGCCCCGGCCGGAGGCGAGCGTCGCGCCCATGGCGCGGGCCAGCTCCTCGGCCCAGTACGGGCCCGGCAAGGCGTTCCAGACCGCCCGCGGGGCCCCGCCCCGGGCCAGGGCGTCCAGGAAGGCCGCCCCGCGCTCGTACCGCGCCCAGGTGCCCACCTCGGGCGCGGTGGGCGGCGGCAGCGGCTCCGGGGAGGCCTTGCCCTCCGCGCGGGCGCTGCGGGGCGGGACGGCCAGCTGGAGCACGTCCGCGAGGCTCCCCGCGTACCGGTCGGCGACGGCCCGCGCGAGTCCCAGGAGCTCGGCGCTCAGCACCGGCTCGGGCGACACGACGTCGGCGAGCGCGGCCAGGGCGCCCTTGTAGTCGGACTCGGCCTTCCGCTCGACGAGGAATCCGTCGATCAGCCGTCCGCCCTCGCGCCGCCCGTCCCTGACCTGGTGCGCCCCGGCCCCGAACCGCACCCGCACCCGCACCCCGGGCTGTGCGACGGCGTCCAGCTCCTCGGGGACGGCGTAGTCGAAGAACTGGTCGAGGTGCAGCACCCCCTTGTTGACCACCACCCGCGCCACGGGCAGCTCCTTGGCCAACGCGGCTCCACGCCACGTCCGCGGCTTGGCCCGCGGCACCTTCGCCTTCCGTACGGACTCCCGAATGAGCGCGAGCTGCTCGTGCGACTCACCGGTCGCACCCTCGGGCGTCTCGTTCTCGCTGCTCACAGCCACATACCTACCAGACCGCACTGACACCCGGCCTGGGCCGGACATGCGGAAGCCCGGCTCCCCCAAGGGTGCCGGGCTTCCGCATCGTGCCTTGTCGCCGCCTACAGGCCGGCGGCCTTGCGCAGGGCCTCCACGCGGTCCGTGCGCTCCCAGGTGAAGTCGGGGAGCTCGCGGCCGAAGTGGCCGTACGCCGCGGTCTGGGCGTAGATCGGGCGGAGCAGGTCGAGGTCGCGGATGATCGCGGCCGGGCGGAGGTCGAAGACCTCGCCGATGGCGTTCTCGATCTTCTCGGTCTCGATCGTGTTGGTGCCGAAGGTCTCGACGAAGAGGCCCACGGGCTCCGCCTTGCCGATCGCGTACGCGACCTGGACCTCGCAGCGCGAGGCGAGGCCGGCGGCCACGACGTTCTTGGCGACCCAGCGCATGGCGTAGGCGGCCGAGCGGTCGACCTTGGACGGGTCCTTGCCGGAGAAGGCGCCGCCACCGTGACGGGCCATGCCGCCGTAGGTGTCGATGATGATCTTGCGTCCGGTGAGGCCGGCGTCGCCCATCGGGCCGCCGATCTCGAAGCGTCCGGTCGGGTTGACCAGCAGGCGGTAGCCCTCGGTGTCCAGCTTGATGCCGTCTTCCAGGAGCTGCTTGATCACGTGCTCGACGACGAACTCGCGGATGTCGGGCGCGAGCAGCGACTCGAGGTCGATGTCGGAGGCGTGCTGCGAGGAGACCACGACCGTGTCGAGGCGGACGGCCTTGTCGCCGTCGTACTCGATGGTGACCTGGGTCTTGCCGTCGGGGCGCAGGTACGGGATGGTCCCGTTCTTGCGGACCTCGGTCAGCCGGCGGGAGAGCCGGTGCGCGAGGTAGATCGGGAGCGGCATCAGCTCCGGGGTCTCGTCCGACGCGTAGCCGAACATCAGGCCCTGGTCGCCGGCGCCCTGCTTGTCCAGCTCGTCCTCGTCGCCCTCGACGCGCTTCTCGTACGCCGTGTCGACGCCCTGCGCGATGTCCGGGGACTGCGACCCGATGGAGACCGAGACGCCGCAGGACGCGCCGTCGAAGCCCTTCTTCGAGGAGTCGTACCCGATCTCGAGGATCTTGTTCCGTACGAGGGTGGGGATGTCGGCCCACGCCTTCGTGGTGACCTCACCGGCGACGTGCACGAGGCCGGTGGTGATCAGCGTCTCGACGGCGACGCGGGAGGTGGGGTCCTCGCGGAGGAGCGCGTCGAGAATGGTGTCGCTGATCTGGTCAGCGATCTTGTCGGGGTGACCTTCGGTCACGGACTCCGAAGTGAACAGACGACGGGACACAATGCTCCCTGGGGTTGCAGCGGCTGCTGGCTCAACAATGTCGGACGGCAGGGGGCTGCGCCCCGCGACGTACCGCGACCAGTCTATCGGGCGTGCTCGGGCATTGGGCCAGGTGTCTCGCAAGGTGGGAGCCGGAGGCTCATGGATTCCGGCCTCCCGCGCATCACGAGCACCCGTTCCGATCCCCCGAGAGGACCGGATTCTCGGGATTTCACTCCGCCGAGGCGGTGAATTCCGGACGATCGGGGGATTCCCCGGAATTCTCCGCGGGCATGGTCCGCAGGCGTGGTGCGACCAGGTCCCAGACCGTTTCCGCGAGGGCTTCCTTCGGTCCGTACGGTACGGGCGTGTCGGTGCCGTCGGCGGCGAGCACCACGGCCTCGTTCTCCTCGGACCCGAAGGTCTTGCGCTCCCCGACCTCGTTGACCACGAGCAGGTCGCAGCCCTTGCGGCGGAGCTTCTCCCGGCCGTTGGCGAGGACGTCGTCGGTCTCGGCGGCGAAGCCGACGATCACCTGGCCGGGAAGCGCCCGGTCGGCGGAGATCTCGGCGAGGACGTCGGGGTTGCGGACCAGCTCGACGGTCGGCGCCTCGACGTCGTCCCGCTTCTTGATCTTCCCCGACGCGTAGACCGCCGGGCGGAAGTCCGCGACGGCGGCCGCCATGACCACGGCGTCGGCGTCGGCCGCCGCCTTGAGGACGGCCTCGCGCAGCTGGATCGCGGTGCCGACGTGGACCACGTCGACGCCGGCCGGGTCCGGGATGCCGGTGTTGGCCTCGACGAGGGTGACCCGGGCGCCACGGGCCGCGGCGGCCTTGGCCAGGGCGTAGCCCTGCTTGCCGGAGGAGCGGTTGCCCAGGTAGCGGACCGGGTCGAGGGGCTCGCGGGTGCCTCCCGCGCTGACCACGACGTGGCGGCCGACGAGGTCGGGGGCGGCGGCGCCCCGCGCGAGGATCCGCCGGCAGACCTCGAAGATCTCGGACGGGTCCGGCAGCCGGCCCTTGCCGGTGTCGACACCGGTCAGCCGGCCGACGGCGGGCTCGATGACGACGGCGCCCCGACGGCGCAGCGTGGCCACGTTCTCCTGGGTGGCCGGGTGCTCCCACATCTCGGTGTGCATCGCCGGGGCGAAGACGACCGGACAGCGGGCGGTCAGCAGCGTGTTCGTCAGGAGGTCGTCGGCGAGGCCGTGGGCGGCCTTGGCGAGCATGTCGGCGGTGGCGGGGGCCAGGACGACGAGGTCGGCGGCCTGCCCGATCCGTACGTGCGGGACCTCGTGGACGGACTCCCACACCTCGGTCGAGACGGGGTTGCCGGAGAGGGCGGACCAGGTTGCCGCGCCGACGAAGTTCAGGGCGGAGGCCGTCGGCACGACACGTACGTCGTGGCCCGACTCGGTCAGCCGCCGGAGCAGCTCACAGGCCTTGTACGCGGCGATGCCGCCGCTGACCCCCAGAACGACCTTCGGCTTGGTCACTACTGCCACTCCCCGCACTCGGATGCGTACGTCTCCATGAGACACCACAGGCCCGGCGGTTGTTCCGCCGGGCCTGAGGTGAGATGCGTTACGTGCTTACTGCGCCGGGCCCTCGATGGCCTCGGAGGTCAGCAGACCCGCGTTGATCTCGCGCAGGGCGATCGAGAGCGGCTTCTCGTGGACGTGGGTGTCCACCAGCGGACCGACGTACTCGAGCAGGCCCTCGCCGAGCTGCGAGTAGTACGCGTTGATCTGACGCGCGCGCTTGGCCGCGTAGATCACGAGGCTGTACTTCGAGTCGGTGGCCTCGAGCAGCTCGTCGATCGGCGGGTTGATGATGCCCTCGGGCGCGGTGATGGAAGAGGACACGCTCTAGCCTTCCGAAGAAACTTCTGGGTGAGCTGATCGGGATGATCAGATCCAGTTGATCAGAAAAAGATCAAACAACGTTCATCAAGGCTAGCAGCTCACGCGCCACGTCCTCGACGGAGGTGTTGACCAGGGTGGTGTCGAACTCCGTCTCGGCGGCCAGTTCGATCTTGGCGGCCTCCAGCCGGCGCTCGATGACCTCGGGCGACTCGGTGCCGCGGCCGGTGAGCCGGCGGACCAGCTCGTCCCAGCTCGGCGGTGCCAGGAAGACCAGCTGCGAGTCCGGCATGGACTCCTTGACCTGCCGGGCGCCCTGGAGGTCGATCTCCAGGAGGACGGGCTCGCCGGCCTCCAGTCGCTCCAGGACCGCAGCACGCGGCGTGCCGTAGCGGTTGCCCGCGAACTCGGCCCATTCGAGGAGTTCCCCGTTGGCGACCAGCTTGTCGAATTCGTCGTCCGTGACGAAGAAGTACTGGACACCGTGCTTCTCGCCGGGGCGCGGCTTTCGTGTCGTGGCCGACACCGAGAGCCAGACCTCGGGGTGGACCTTGCGCATATGAGCGACGACCGTGCTCTTGCCCACCCCGGAGGGGCCGGAGAGCACGGTCAGCCGCGGACGTACCTCTGCTGCCATGCAGCGATTATTCCAGCTTTACGGGGGTGCCTGGGACGGCAGACCCGTCTCAGGCGCCGGTGCTGCCGAACTCGCGCTCCAGGGAGGCGATCTGGTTGGAACCGAGCCCGCGCACACGACGGCTCTCGGAGATACCGAGCCGCTCCATGATCTGCTTGGCGCGGACCTTGCCCACGCCCGGGAGCGACTCCAGCAGCGCGGAGACCTTCATCTTGCCGATGACGTCGTTCTCCTGGCCGGTCTTGATCACCTCGTGGAGGGAGGCGCCGGAGTGCTTGAGTCGATTCTTGACCTCGGCCCGCTCCCGGCGAGCCGCGGCGGCCTTTTCGAGCGCGGCTGCGCGCTGTTCAGGGGTAAGGGGCGGAAGAGCCACGCCTACGTCACCTCGGATGTCGAACTGTCGGATACGGACCGGTGAGGAACCTAGTCGCCCCACACCAGTGGAGCAACGATCAACGTAGTGACCGTTGAACGCTGACTCTGCCCCGGAGACTAGCGGCCAATGTCTCTCCAGTCAGCGAGAACAAGCGAAAAGTCCTGGTCAGCATCGACCGACCAGGACTTTTCGGGCATAACGACCGGGTTTTGAGCCAAGTTCTTGTCAAGGAGTGAGACGGCCCCGACCTGCGGATTGGCCCGGCGAGGGGTCAGGAGGCGACGGCCTCGCGGATTTCCGTCGCGTATCGCTCGGCGGAGTCCCGCAGGGCGGCGGTGTCCGGGCCGTGCTTCAGGACGCCCCGGCTGACGTTCGGGACCACGTTGCGGACCGCCGCGCCGAAGACGGCCGGGAGATCGGCCGGGGTGGCGCCCTGGGCACCGATGCCGGGAGCCAGAAGCGGGCCGTTGATGTCCAGGTCGAAGGAGGACAGGTCGCCGAGCGTCGCGCCGACGACCGCGCCGAAGGAGCCCATCGGGGTCTCCCCCGCGTTCTCCGCCGCGAGGTGGGCCAGCATGGTCGCGCCGATCGTGCGGCCGTCCTCGCGGACCGCCCGCTGGACCTCCGCGCCCTCCGGGTTGGAGGTGAGGGCCAGGACGAAGAGGCCCGCGCCGGACTCCCGCGCCAGGTCGACGGCCGGCTTCAGCGAGCCGTAGCCGAGGTACGGGGAGACCGTGAGGGCGTCCGAGAAGAGCGGGGAGTCCTTCCGGAGGAAGGTCTCGGCGTAGGCGGCCATCGTGGAGCCGATGTCGCCGCGCTTGGCGTCCATCACGACCAGGCCGCCCGCGGCCCGCAGCTCGGTGACGGCGCGCTCCAGGACGGCGACACCGCGCGAGCCGAAGCGCTCGAAGAACGCGGACTGCGGCTTGAAGACGGCGACGGTCTCCGCGAGCGCCTCGACGACCGTGAAGGTGAAGCGCTCCAGGCCGGCGATGTCGTCGCCGAGGCCCCAGGAGTCCAGCAGGGCGGCATGCGGGTCGATGCCGACGCAGAGGGGGCCGCGCTCGTCCATGGCGGAGCGCAGGCGGGTACCGAAGGAGAGAGTCACTGGACGGCGGCCTTTCGGTTGTCGGCGCCGACGGCCTCGGCGAGGGTGGCGTACGGGGAGGCGGCGAGGCGCGCCGCGAGGCCCTTGTGGATGGCGCGGGCGTAGAACGGGCCCTCGTAGATGAAGGCGCTGTAACCCTGGATCAGGGTGGCACCGGCCAGGATGCGCTGCCAGGCGTCCTCGGCGTTCTCGATGCCGCCGACGCCCACGAGGACCAGCTGGTCCCCCACGCGCGCGTGGAGGCGCCTGAGCACCGCCAGGGAGCGCTCCTTGACGGGCGCGCCGGACAGTCCGCCGGTCTCCTTGACCAGCGCCGGGTCGGACTTCAGACCGAGGCCCTCGCGGGCGATGGTGGTGTTGGTGGCGATGATGCCGTCGAGGCCGAGCTCCAGGGCCAGGTCGGCGACCGCGTCGACGTCCTCGTCGGCCAGGTCGGGGGCGATCTTGACCAGGAGCGGGACGCGGCGGTCGGTGACGGTGCGGTCGGCCGCTTCCCGTACCGCGGTGAGCAGCGGGCGCAGCGACTCGGTGGCCTGGAGGTTGCGCAGGCCGGGGGTGTTCGGCGAGGAGACGTTCACGACCAGGTAGTCGGCGTGCGCGGCGAGGCGCTCGGTGGACTTCACGTAGTCGGCGGCGGCCTCGGCCTCCGGCACGACCTTGGTCTTGCCGATGTTGACGCCGACGACGGTCCTGAAGACCGGCACGCGCGCGTGGAGGCGGGCGGCGACGACGGCGGAGCCCTCGTTGTTGAAGCCCATGCGGTTGATCAGGGCGCGGTCCGGGACCAGCCGGAAGAGGCGCTTCTTGGGGTTGCCGGGCTGGGCCTCGCCGGTGACCGTGCCGATCTCGATGTGGTCGAAGCCGAGCATCGACATGCCGTCGATGGCGACGGCGTTCTTGTCGAAGCCGGCGGCGAGGCCGAAGGGGCCGTGCATCCGCAGGCCGAGGGCCTCGGTGCGCAGCTCCTTGTGCCGGGGCGCGAGGACCGCGGCGACGAAAGTGCGCAGGACGGGAACGCGGGCGGCGAGGCGGATCCAGCGGAAGGCGAGGTGGTGGGCCTGCTCCGGGTCCATCCGCTTGAAGACCAGGTTGAAGAAGAACTTGTACATGTGGGTGTCCTCAGCAAGAGGGGGACACCGTTTCCGGTGTCCCCCTCGTGGGTTGCTAGTCGCGGGCCGCGGTCAAGTGTTCCGCGTGTTCCTGGAGCGAGCGGACGCCGACGCCGCCGTGGTTGAGCGCGTCGATGCCCTGGACCGCCGCGGCGAGCGCCTGGACCGTGGTGAGGCACGGAACGGAGCGGGCCACCGCCGCCGTACGGATGTCGTAGCCGTCGAGGCGGCCGCCGGTGCCGTACGGGGTGTTGACGATCAGGTCGACCTGGCCGTCGTGGATCAGCTGGACGATCGTCTTCTCGCCGTTCGGGCCTTCGCCCTCGGACTGCTTGCGCACGATGGTGGCGTTGATGCCGTTGCGCTTGAGCACCTCCGCCGTGCCCGAGGTGGCCATCAGCTCGAAGCCGTGGGCGACCAGCTCGCGCGCCGGGAAGATCATCGAGCGCTTGTCGCGGTTGGCGACGGAGATGAAGGCGCGGCCCTTGGTGGGCAGCGGACCGTAGGCGCCGGCCTGCGACTTCGCGTACGCCGTGCCGAAGACGGAGTCGATGCCCATGACCTCGCCGGTGGAGCGCATCTCCGGGCCGAGGATGGTGTCCACACCGCGGCCGTGGATGTCGCGGAAGCGCGTCCACGGCATCACGGCCTCCTTGACGGAGATCGGCGCGTCGAGCGGCAGGGTGCCGCCGTCGCCGGTCTTCGGGAGCAGTCCCTCTTCGCGCAGCTCGGCGATGGTGGCGCCGAGCGAGATGCGGGCGGCGGCCTTCGCCAGCGGGACGGCGGTCGCCTTCGAGGTGAAGGGGACGGTCCGGGAGGCGCGCGGGTTGGCCTCCAGGACGTAGAGGATGTCGCCGGCCATCGCGAACTGGATGTTGATCAGTCCGCGGACGCCGACGCCCTTGGCGATGGCCTCCGTGGAGGTGCGCAGGCGCTTGATGTCGAAGCCGCCGAGGGTGATCGGGGGCAGGGCGCAGGCCGAGTCGCCGGAGTGGATGCCGGCCTCCTCGATGTGCTCCATGACACCGCCGAGGTAGAGCTCGTGGCCGTCGTAGAGGGCGTCGACGTCGATCTCGATGGCGTCGTCGAGGAAGCGGTCGACCAGGACCGGTCGGGTGGGGCTGATCTCGGTGGACTCGGCGATGTACGCCTCCAGGCGTGCCTCGTCGTAGACGATCTCCATGCCACGGCCGCCGAGCACGTACGACGGGCGTACGAGGACGGGGTAGCCGATCTCGTCGGCGATGGCCTTGGCGCCGGCGAAGGTCGTCGCGGTGCCGTGCTTGGGGGCCGGGAGGCCGGCCTCGGCGAGGACCTGGCCGAAGGCGCCGCGGTCCTCGGCGGCGTGGATGGCCTCCGGGGAGGTGCCGACGACGGGGACGCCGTTGTCCTTGAGCGCCTGGGACAGACCCAGCGGGGTCTGGCCGCCGAGCTGGACGACGACACCGGCGACGGGGCCGGCCAGCGTCTCGGCGTGGACGATCTCCAGGACGTCCTCGAGCGTCAGCGGCTCGAAGTACAGACGGTCGGAGGTGTCGTAGTCCGTGGAGACGGTCTCCGGGTTGCAGTTGACCATCACGGTCTCGTAGCCCGCGTCGCTGAGCGCGAAGGAGGCGTGGACGCAGGAGTAGTCGAACTCGATGCCCTGGCCGATGCGGTTGGGGCCGGAGCCCAGGATGATCACCGCGGGCTTCTCGCGCGGGGCGACCTCGCTCTCCTCGTCGTAGGACGAGTAGAAGTACGGGGTCTTGGCGGCGAACTCGGCGGCGCAGGTGTCGACCGTCTTGTAGACCGGGCGGACGCCGAGCGCGTGCCGGACCTCGCGGACGACGTCCTCGCGCAGGCCGCGGATCTCGGCGATCTGGGCGTCGGAGAAGCCGTGGCGCTTGGCCTCGGCCAGGATCTCCGGGTGCAGCTTCTCGGCACCGGCCAGCTCGTCGGCGATCTCCTTGATCAGGAAGAGCTGATCGACGAACCACGGGTCGATCTTCGTGGAGTCGAAGACCTCCTGGGGGGTGGCGCCGGCGCGGATGGCCTGCATGACGGTGTTGATGCGGCCGTCGGTCGGGCGGACCGCGTCCCGCAGCAGCTCGTCCTTGTCGCCGGGCTCGCCCACGAAGGTGAACTGCGAGCCCTTCTTCTCCAGGGAGCGCAGGGCCTTCTGCAGCGCCTCGGTGAAGTTCCGGCCGATGGCCATGGCCTCGCCGACCGACTTCATGGTCGTGGTCAGCGTGGAGTCGGCCTGCGGGAACTTCTCGAAGGCGAAGCGCGGGGCCTTGACGACGACGTAGTCGAGCGTGGGCTCGAAGGACGCCGGGGTCTTCTCCGTGATGTCGTTGGGGATCTCGTCCAGCGTGTAGCCGACGGCGAGACGGGCCGCGATCTTGGCGATCGGGAAGCCGGTCGCCTTGGAGGCGAGCGCGGAGGAGCGGGAGACGCGCGGGTTCATCTCGATGACGATGATCCGGCCGTCGTCCGGGTTGACCGCGAACTGGATGTTGCAGCCGCCGGTGTCGACGCCGACCTCGCGGATGATCGCGATGCCGATGTCGCGGAGCCGCTGGTACTCGCGGTCGGTGAGGGTCATCGCCGGGGCGACGGTGATCGAGTCACCGGTGTGGACGCCCATCGGGTCGAAGTTCTCGATGGAGCAGACGACCACGACGTTGTCGTTCTTGTCGCGCATCAGCTCCAGCTCGTACTCCTTCCAGCCGAGGATGGACTCCTCCAGGAGCACCTCGGTGGTGGGAGAGAGGGTGAGGCCCTGACCGGCGATGCGGCGCAGCTCCTCCTCGTCGTGGGCGAAGCCGGAGCCGGCGCCGCCCATGGTGAAGGAGGGGCGCACGACGACGGGGTAGCCGCCGAGCGTCTCGACGCCCTTGAGGACGTCGTCCATGGAGTGGCAGATGACCGAGCGGGCGGACTCGCCGTACCCGATCTTGGCCTTGACGGCCTCGACGACACCCTTGAAGAGGTCGCGGTCCTCGCCCTTGTGGATCGCCTCGACGTTGGCGCCGATGAGCTCGACGCCGTACTTCTCGAGGACGCCCTGCTCGTGCATGGAGATCGCGGTGTTGAGCGCGGTCTGGCCGCCGAGGGTGGGCAGGAGGGCGTCGGGGCGCTCCTTGGCGATGATCTTCTCGACGAACTCGGGGGTGATCGGCTCGACGTAGGTGGCGTCGGCGATCTCCGGGTCGGTCATGATCGTGGCCGGGTTGGAGTTGACCAGGATCACCCGCAGGCCCTCGGCCTTGAGGATGCGGCAGGCCTGGGTGCCGGAGTAGTCGAACTCGGCGGCCTGGCCGATGACGATCGGGCCGGAGCCGATGACCAGGACGGACTGGATATCGGTGCGCTTAGGCACGCTCGGCCTCCATCAGGGATACGAAGCGGTCGAAGAGGTACGCGGCGTCGTGCGGGCCGGCGGCCGCTTCGGGGTGGTACTGGACGGAGAAGGCCGGCTGGTCGAGCAGCTGGAGGCCTTCGACGACCTGGTCGTTCAGGCAGACGTGGGAGACCTCGGCGCGGCCGTAGGGGGTCTCGGAGACCTTGTCGAGGGGCGCGTCGACGGCGAAGCCGTGGTTGTGCGCGGTGACCTCGACCTTGCCGGTGGTGCGGTCCTGCACCGGCTGGTTGATGCCGCGGTGGCCGTACTTCAGCTTGTACGTGCCGAAGCCGAGCGCGCGGCCGAGGATCTGGTTGCCGAAGCAGATGCCGAAGAGCGGCGTCTTGCGCTCCAGGACCGCCCGCATGACGGAGACGGGGTGGTCGGCGGTGGCCGGGTCGCCCGGGCCGTTGGAGAAGAACACGCCGTCCGGGTTCACCGCGTACACGTCCTCGACGGTGGCGGTGGCGGGCAGCACGTGCACCTCGATGCCGCGCTCGGCCATCCGGTGCGGGGTCATGCCCTTGATGCCGAGGTCGACGGCGGCGACGGTGAACTTCTTGGTGCCGATCGCGGGGACGACGTACGTCTCCTTGGTGGCGACCTCGGCGGAGAGGTCGGCGCCCTTCATCTCGGGGGCCTGGCGGACCTCGGCGAGCATGGTGCCCTCGTCGGGCAGCGCGTTGCCGGAGAAGATGCCGACGCGCATCGCGCCGCTCTCGCGCAGATGGCGGGTGAGGGCGCGGGTGTCGATGCCGGAGATGCCGACGACGCCCTGGGCGGCGAGCTCCTCGTCCAGGGAGCGCTTGGCGCGCCAGTTGGAGGAGACGCGGGCGGGGTCGCGGACGACGTAGCCGGAGACCCAGATGCGGGAGGACTCGGGGTCCTCGTCGTTGACGCCGGTGTTGCCGACGTGCGGGGCCGTCATCACGACGACCTGGCGGTGGTACGACGGGTCGGTGAGGGTCTCCTGGTAGCCGGTCATGCCGGTGGAGAACACGGCCTCGCCGAAGGTCTCCCCCACGGCCCCGTAGGCGCGGCCGCGGAAGATGCGGCCGTCCTCCAGGACGAGTACGGCGGGAACCTTGTCGGTTCCCCTTGTGGAGGTCGTCATCGTGCGGTGCCTTCCGTCGTGCTTGCGTGGTTCATGGAGTTGACGGCCTCGACCCAGGCGGCGTGCTCCGCCGCGCGGTCGGACCGGAAGCCGGAGTCGAGGAGCTTCTCGCCGTGTTCCCAGGTGACGATCAGCAGCCCGCCCTCGGCGAGGACCTTGCCGGCGATGCCCTTGTCGAGGCGGGCCTCGCGCAGCGCGGCGGCGGGGATGAAGAAGTCGTTCGCCCCGGGGCGTACGACCTCGATCCCGGCATCGGTGAGGGTGAGCTCGACGCGGCTGCGGGTGCCCAGACCGTGGGCGACGATCCTGTCGAGCCACTGCCCGGCGGTCGTCGAGCCGTGGTAGCGCCCGCTGAGGGCCAGTTTCGCCTCGCCGGGCGTTTCCGGCGCGCCGGGGAGCTCGGGGAGGTCCGACTGGAGGCTGCCGCGCCACTTCCATCCCTGGCGCATCAGCCAGTAGACGAAGGCGATGAAGAGCAGGAGCCCGGCGACCCAGCCGAGCCGTCCGGCCCAGTCGGTCACCTCGGCCGACTTCTTCTCAGCCTCGGCGGCGAATTCGATGAGTGATGTCACGCCAGCTTCCCGTCCACGACCGTCGCACGGCCCCGCAGGAAGGTGTGGGTGATGCGTCCCGGCAGCTCGCGGCCCTCGTAGGGGGTGTTGCGGCTGCGGGAGGCGAAGCCCGCGGGGTCCACGAGACCACGGTATGCCGGATCGACCAGCGTCAGGTTCGCGGGCTCACCTGCCGAGACGGGGCGTCCGTGGCCCGTGGCCTGCCCGATCTGCGCGGGCTTGACGGACATGCGGTCGGCGACGCCGGCCCAGTCGAGCAGTCCGGTCTCGACCATCGTCTGCTGGACGACGGAGAGCGCGGTCTCCAGGCCGACCATGCCCATGGCCGCCGCGGCCCACTCGCAGTCCTTGTCCTCATGAGGGTGCGGGGCGTGGTCGGTGGCGACGATGTCGATGGTGCCGTCGGCGAGGGCCTCGCGGAGCGCCATGACGTCACGCTCGGTGCGCAGCGGCGGGTTGACCTTGTAGACCGGGTTGTAGCTCCGGACCATCTCGTCGGTGAGGAGGAGGTGGTGCGGGGTGACCTCGGCGGTGACGTCGATGCCGCGGGACTTGGCCCAGCGGACGATCTCGACGGAGCCGGCGGTGGAGAGGTGGCAGATGTGGACGCGGGAGCCGACGTGCTCGGCGAGGAGGACGTCGCGGGCGATGATCGACTCCTCGGCGACGGCCGGCCAGCCGCCGAGACCGAGCTCGGCGGAGACGATGCCCTCGTTCATCTGGGCGCCCTCGGTGAGGCGGGGCTCCTGGGCGTGCTGGGCGACGACGCCGCCGAAGGCCTTCACGTACTCCAGGGCGCGGCGCATGATCACGGCGTCGTCGACGCACTTGCCGTCGTCGGAGAAGACGGTGACGCCGGCGGCGGAGTCGTGCATGGCGCCGAGCTCGGCGAGCTTCTTGCCCTCCAGGCCGACGGTGACGGCGCCGATGGGCTGCACGTCGCAGTATCCGGACTCCTTGCCGAGCCGGTAGACCTGCTCGACGACGCCGGCGGTGTCGGCGACCGGGAAGGTGTTGGCCATGGCGAAGACGGCCGTGTAGCCGCCGGAGGCGGCGGCGCGGGTGCCGGTGAGGACGGTCTCGGAGTCCTCGCGGCCGGGCTCGCGCAGGTGGGTGTGGAGGTCGACGAGACCGGGCAGGAGGATCTGCCCATCGGCCTCGACGACCGTCGCGCCCTCGGCCGACAGGCCCGCACCGACCGCGGCGATGGTCTCGCCGTCGATCAGGACGTCCTGGGCCTCGCCGCCGAGGACCTTCGCACCGCGGATCAGGATCTTGCTCATGGTTACTTGCTCTCCTCGGTACGGGTGACAGTGGCGGCGGGCTCGGAACCACCGAGCAGCAGGTAGAGAACGGCCATCCGGATGGAGACGCCGTTGGCGACCTGCTCGACGACCGTGCAGCGGTCGGAGTCGGCGACCTCGGCGGTGATCTCCATGCCGCGGACCATGGGGCCGGGGTGCATGACGATGGCGTGCTCGGGCATCTTCGCCATCCGCTCGCCGTCGAGCCCGTACCGACGCGAGTACTCGCGCTCGGTCGGGAAGAAGGCCGCGTTCATCCGCTCACGCTGCACACGCAGCATCATCACCGCGTCGGACTTGGGCAGCACGCTGTCGAGGTCGTAGCTGACGGCGCAGGGCCAGGTCTCGACGCCGACCGGGACCAGCGTGGGCGGGGCCACCAGGGTGACCTCGGCGCCGAGGGTGTGGAGCAGGTCGACGTTCGAGCGGGCGACCCGGCTGTGCAGGACGTCGCCCACGAGGGTGATGCGCTTGCCCGCGAGGTCCTGGCCGAGGCCGGCGTCGCGGCCGACGAGGCGGCGGCGCATGGTGAAGGCGTCCAGCAGGGCCTGGGTGGGGTGCTGGTGGGTGCCGTCGCCGGCGTTGATGACGGGCGCGTCGATCCAGCCGGAGGTGGCGAGCCGGTAGGGCGCGCCGGAGGCGCTGTGGCGGATGACGACGGCGTCGACGCCCATCGCCTCCAGGGTCTGGGCAGTGTCCTTGAGGGACTCGCCCTTGGAGACGCTGGAGCCCTTGGCCGCGAAGTTGATCACGTCGGCGGAGAGGCGCTTCTCGGCGGCCTCGAAGGAGATCCGGGTGCGGGTGGAGTCCTCGAAGAACAGGTTGCAGATCGTTCGGCCGCGCAGGGTGGGCAGCTTCTTGATCGGCCGGTCGGCCACCCGGGCCATCTCCTCGGCGGTGTCGAGGATGAGGACGGCGTCGTCGCGGGTGAGGTCGGCGGCCGAGATGAGGTGACGCATCATCGGGTTTCGCTCCGTGGTGGCGAGGTGTGAGGGCGTGCGGGCACGCAGGGGTGTGCCCTGGACCCGTCGGGGTGCCGGTACGGCTAGGAGGAGGGCTTGCTGCCGAGCAGGACGGTGTCGCGACCGTCCTCTTCGGCGAGCTGGACCTTGACCGTCTCCCGCAGCGACGTGGGGAGGTTCTTGCCGACGTAGTCGGCGCGGATCGGGAGTTCGCGGTGGCCTCGGTCGACGAGGACCGCGAGCTGGACGGCGCGAGGGCGGCCGATGTCGCCGAGCGCGTCGAGCGCGGCGCGGATCGTGCGGCCGGAGAAGAGCACGTCGTCGACGAGGACGACCAGGCGGCCGTCGATGCCGTCACCGGGGATCTCGGTGCGGCCGATGGCGCGCGCGGGCTTCATCCGCAGGTCGTCGCGGTACATGGTGATGTCGAGCGAGCCGACCGGGATGGTGCGTCCGGTGATCTCGGCGAGCTTGTCGGCCAGTCGGCGGGCGAGGAAGACGCCACGCGTGGGAATGCCGAGGAGAACCACGTCGTCCGCGCCCTTGGCGCGCTCGACGATCTCGTGGGCGATGCGGGTCAGTACCCGCGCGATGTCGGGGCCCTCGAGAACGGGCCGTGCGGCATCGGTCTGCTGCTGTGCGTCCATATGAAACGGACCTCCTTCTCCGCCTCACGGGACGGACCTTAAAGGACGTCGGAATTGCGCCACCGACTCTACCAGGGGCGGGTGACCGCCCAGCTCACCACCCTGCCGCCACCCCGGGCGCCGTCCCCCGGGAGGGGGCGGTACGGACCGTTCGGCTTGACGGGAAAGAGTAACGCTGCGTAACCTCACAGTGAGTTACCAGCCACGCGGCGGAGCCGCACGTTGTCTACAGCGTCCAGCGTCCGGGGAGCTATATGTCCAGCGAATACGCAAAGCAGCTCGGGGCCAAGCTCCGTGCCATCCGCACCCAGCAGGGCCTTTCCCTCCACGGTGTGGAAGAGAAGTCCCAGGGCCGCTGGAAGGCCGTCGTCGTCGGCTCGTACGAGCGCGGTGACCGCGCCGTGACGGTGCAGCGCCTCGCCGAGCTTGCGGACTTCTACGGCGTTCCGGTGCAGGAGCTCCTGCCCGGCACGACCCCGGGCGGGGCCGCCGAGCCGCCGCCGAAGCTCGTTCTCGACCTCGAGCGTCTTGCCCACGTCCCGCAGGAGAAGGCCGGCCCCCTGCAGCGCTACGCGGCGACGATCCAGTCGCAGCGCGGCGACTACAACGGCAAGGTGCTGTCGATCCGCCAGGACGACCTGCGCACGCTCGCCGTCATCTACGACCAGTCGCCCTCGGTGCTGACCGAGCAGCTGATCAGCTGGGGCGTGCTGGACGCGGATGCGCGACGCGCGGTCGCCCACGAGGACAACTGAGCAGAAACGTTGCCGCCGGGGCGGGAAGGGCCTGAGGGCCCTCCCCGC
>NZ_JBHWBS010000063.1:0-43635 GCF_042735655.1 Streptomyces sp. NPDC059567
GCTCCCGCCTCACCGCACGCGCGCGCGGTGCTCCATCGCCTCGCGGGCCCGGTGCTCGTCCTCGTACACCTCGCACATGTGGCGGCCGTCCGGAGTCGCCGTGTGTTCGACCTCCCACAGGCTCAGTTCGCCGCCGTCGAGCAGCAGGAACGCATGCTCGTAGAGCGTGAATCCGGCGTCCCGGCCGCTCTCCACCGCGCACTGGCGGCCGAATGCCTGCGTGATGTGGTGCGCGAACGCCACCCGCAGTCTGCGCGCCGTCTCCTCGCCCGGCCGGTCCGCGTTCTCCGCGCGGCGCAGTACCCGGCGCGCGTGGTCCGCGGAGTTGTCCGGCACGTACATCCGGGGCTGCGCCGGTATAGGACGGGACAGCAGCGCGCTCAGCAGCTCCAGGTCGCCGTCCTCGTCGGAGTCCTGGCCGGGGGCGCGCTCGGTGCCCCAGCCGGGGTCGAGGCCGCTCGGCAGCCGCGACGCCGCGAGCCGGGCCTCCGCCTCGTCCGCGTACAGCTCGTGCTGCTCGGCGCCGTCCCGGCCGGAGTTGTGCACCAGCTCCCACAGGCTGAGCGCCGTGCCGTCGGCGAGCAGATAGGTGTGGCGATGCGTGGTTCTGTGCAGCGACGCGCTGTGGTGCGAGGAGTACAGCGCGCTGGAGTGGGCGAGCGCCGTCTCCAGGCGCTCGACCGTACTGTCGGGCAGATCGAAGGAGTTGAGCGCCCGGCCAAGGAGCCGCTCCACCTGCGTCTCGGTCGTCTCGTACGGATCGTGAGGATCCTGCGGATCGTTCAAGAGGGTCTCCAGGCCGTCGCCGCATGTCACTCGGTGCTTGCTTAACGTAGTCCCTGGGTCTGACATCGTGTCCGAGGTTCGGCAAAACGAAGGGGTCGCGCGGGAAGTTCCCGTCCGTCGGCCCTCCGGCCTCAACTCCCCTTGTTGTAAAGGGAGTCGACAGCAGGCCCGGGTCCGTACAGCTCGCGGTACGAGGGGAAGTGGCCGCCCGGACCCGCGACTCCCTCGGCGGTCTCCAGGACCGCGCGCACGATCGCCAGGGTCACCGCGTCCGCGCCTGCCGCCAGGATCTCGTTCAGGGCCAGCGGACCGGCCTTCGCGTCCGGTTCCCGCTCCCCGGTCGCGAGCGCGAAGACGGTGTCCCCGTCGTTGAGGAGATGGACCGGCCGGATGGCGCGCGCGATGCCGTCGTGCGCCGTCCCGGCGAACTTCTGCGCCTGCGCCCGCGTCAGGACGGCGTCGGTGGCGACGACCGCGAGCGTGGTGTTCAGGGGCGGCGGGGTGTTCTTCGCAAGGGCCTCGGCGAGGCGCAGCTGCGCCGCCTCGTGGACGGCCCCGTCCGGATACTCCGGCCGGCCCTGGAAGTACTGCCCGTACAGCGCGCCCGTCTGCGGGTCGACCGCCGAGCCGACCGCGTTGACGACGACCAGCGCGCCGACCGTGATGCCCGAGTCCAGGACCGTGCTCGCCGTGCCGACCCGCAGGCCGGTCACGTCCGTGATGGCGTCGTGCGGTGCCTCGTTCTTCGTCATGGTCCTTGCGTACCACGCTTGTTCGGTCCGTGGCCGGGTCCGCTGCCGTGCGATGCGGGGTTGCGCGCGGCCAGCGTCACCCCGACCGCCACGGTCGCGGCCGCGACGAGACCGGCCGCCAGGACCGCCCGGCGGCCGGCGAACGTGCACATCAGGATCGCCAGCGACGAGACGGGCAGGACGAGCTGCTGTGCGATGCCGACCTTGAAGTAGCGGGCGTGGAGCAGCCACACGCACAGCAGGAAGACCGCGGCGGGGATCGTCACCGCGGAGGAGGCGGCGAGCGTGGAGATGTGGGCCTTGCCCACCGCCTGCTCGACGGCGATCTCGATGCCGGCACCGATGGCGGCGGCGGAGGCGAAGATGAGGTAGTGGCCGTAGCCCCAGAGGAACGCCTGCTGGTTGGAGTGGAGGCGGACGTGGGCGGGGACGGCGAAGTAGATCCACCATGCGGCGTAGACGATCAGCAGGCCGCCGGCGGCGATCGGGAGCAGCTCGTCGAGGGCGTCGTACTCGCTGACCCCCGTCTTCACCGCGACCGTCGCCGCCGCGATCGTCTCGCCGAGCACGATGATCGTGAACAGGCCGTAGCGCTCGGCGATGTGATGCGCGTGCCAGTGGGTGTTGGTGTCCTTCTCCGCGACCGCGGGGACCGCAAGCTCGGCGACGATCATGACGAGGAAGATCCAGGAGCGGGCGGACTCGGGGGCCCAGAGGAGGGCGGTCCAGCCGATCTGGCAGAGGATCACGCCGCCCGCGTACCGGTGGCACATCGTGCGCTCTGCGGGGTCCGTCGCGTGGTGGGCGGCGCGCAGCCACTGGAAGGAGAGGGCGAGCCGCATGACCGCGTAGCCGAGCACGGCGACGAGGAAGTCGTCCTCGAAGACGCGGGAGATGCCGGCGGCGAGGATGAGGACACCGGCGATCTGGACGAAGGTGGCGACGCGGTAGAGGACGTCGTCGTTGTCGTAGGCGGAGGCGAACCAGGTGAAGTTCATCCAGGCCCACCAGATCGCGAAGAAGACCATCGCGTAGTGGGCGATGCCGTCGGCGGTGTGGTGCTCGGCGACCGCATGCACGAGCTCGGCGCCGGCCTGGGCGACGGCGACGACGAAGCAGAGGTCGAAGAAGAGCTCGAGCGGCGTGGCGGCGCGGTGCGCCTCGGCGCGTGACCGCGCGATGAGGGGCAGGAACGGTTGCGTCATGCGCCCCAGGACACCAGAGCCCGCCACTCACCGGCGCGATTGGCACGCGGGCCCTCGGGTGGGCTGGGCCGTGGCGGACCGGGGCGTGCGAACGGCCCGGGACTGACGGGACCTCCGCCCGCCCGGGTCGCGACCATGGCCTCTGACCTGCCCCTGTGCGCGGGCGCAGCCTGGACGGGTAAGGAAGCCCCGATCCCCAGGGAAGCGCCATGAGTTCCGTACTCCAGGACACCAGAGCGGCGGGCGGACCAGCCCCCTCGTACGACGCGGAGCAGTACCGGCCCGGGAAGTCGATCACGGACTGGGAGCCGGAGAACGAGCTCTTCTGGCAGTCGATCGGGAAGCGTGTCGCGAACCGCAATCTGTGGATCGCGGTGCCGGCGCTCCTGGTGGCCTTCGTCGTCTGGCAGGTGTGGAGCGTCACCGCCACCAATCTGACGGACGTCGGCTTCGGCTACTCCACCTCGCAGCTCTTCTGGCTGACGGCCATCCCCGGTCTGACCGGTGGCACGGCCCGGATCCTCTACACCTTCCTCGGCCCGATGGTCGGCCAGCGCCGCTTCACCGCGCTGTCGACGGTCGTGCTGATCGTCCCGCTGATCTGGCTCGGCATCGCGATCCAGGACCCGTCGACCCCGTACGGCGTGATGGTCGCCATCGCGGCCCTGTGCGGTATCGGCGGCGCCAACTTCGCCTCCTCGCTCGCGAACATCGGCTTCTTCTTCCCGAAGGCGAAGAAGGGCAGCGCGACCGGCGTCAACGGCGGGCTCGGCAACCTGGGCGTCTCGGCGGTCCAGCTGCTCACCCCGATCGTCATCACCTGGTCGACCATCGCGATCGGCACCGCCCAGCACACGGCGGACGGGACCCCGGTCCACCTGCAGAACGCGGCCTTCCTGTGGGTCCCGGTGCTGCTCGTCCTGGCGGCCGTGGCCTGGTTCGGGCAGAACGACCTGAAGGTGGCCGCCACCCCCTTCCGCCAACAGAAGATCATCTTCAGGCGCAAGCACAACTGGCTGATGACCTGGCTGTACGTCGGCACCTTCGGCTCCTTCATCGGCTTCGCGGCCGCGCTGCCGATGCTGATCAAGACCACGTTCCCGGACTACTCGATCGCCACCTACGCCTGGATGGGCCCGGCGGTCGGCGCCCTGGCCCGGTGGGCGGGCGGCTGGATCGCCGACAAGTGGGGCGGCGCCCGGGTGACGATACTGTCCTTCGTGGGCATGGCGGCCGCGATCATCGGCGTGATCACCTTCCTCCCGTCGGGATCCGGCACGGGCAGCTTCTACGGCTTCTTCTTCTGCTTCCTCGCGGCGTTCTTCTTCTCCGGCATCGGCAACGGCTCGACCTTCCGCCAGATCCCGGTCATCTTCCGCGGCACCCATCTGAAGGGGCTGACGGAGGGCACTGAGGAGTACCGGCACGCGCTGAAGCAGTCGGAGATGGAGTCCGGTGCGGTCACCGGCTTCACCTCGGGGATCGCCGCCTTCGGCTTCTTCTTCATCCCGGCGCTCTTCGGCTCGATGGCGGTGACCAGCGCGATGTGGGGCTTCGTCGCCTTCTACGCCAGCTGCACGGTCGTGACCTGGTGGTTCTACGCCCGCAAGGGCGCGGAGGCGCCGAGCTGACCCACCCGCTCTCCCCGTGCGAAAGGCCCCGCCCAGGCGGGGTCTTTCCGCTGTCCGGAGACGGGACCAACGGCCCTCGACCGGTGACCATTGCCGACCGTTCCGATCGATCAAAAGGCGTGCAATGGAGGGAGGCAACGACGCGATCGAACGATTCGAAGAAGGCGGTGCGGGCAGTGACGGCGACCCCTGCTGAGGCAACGGTGACCGAAGGAGCCTGGAAGGGCTTCACGGGCGGACTCTGGCGCGACGCCATCGACGTCCGCGACTTCATCCAGCGGAACTACACGCCCTACGAGGGCGACGGCTCCTTCCTCGCCGGCCCCACCGAGCGCACCACCGCCGTCTGGGCGGCCATCACGGAGAAGTTCCCCGAGGAGCGCGCCAAGGGCGTCTTCGACATCGCGCACGACATCCCCTCCACGATCACCGCCCACGCCCCCGGCTGGATCGACCGCGACAAGGACCTGATCGTCGGCCTTCAGACGGACGCCCCGCTCAAGCGCGCGATCATGCCGTACGGCGGCTGGCGCATGGTCGCCGGCGCCCTGGACACCTACGGCTACCCGGTCTCGGCGGAGCTGGAGAAGGTCTTCACCGAGTACCGCAAGACCCACAACGCCGGCGTCTTCGACGCCTACACCCCCGAGATCCGAGCCGCCCGCAAGGCCGGCGTCGTGACCGGGCTGCCCGACGCCTACGGCCGTGGCCGGATCATCGGCGACTACCGCCGCGTCGCCCTCTACGGCGTCGACCGCCTGATCGCGGTGAAGCAGGAGGAGAAGGCAGAGCTCGACACCCTCCCCGCGAGCCCCGGTTCGCTGGAGGAGACGATCCGGCTGCGTGAGGAACTCGCCGAGCAGATCCGCGCCCTGGGCGAGCTGAAGGCGATGGCGCGGGCGTACGGCCACGACGTCTCCGGCCCCGCGACCACCGGCCGCGAGGCCGTCCAGTGGCTCTACTTCGCCTATCTCGCCGCGGTGAAGGAGCAGAACGGCGCCGCGATGTCGCTGGGCCGGACGTCCACCTTCCTCGACGTCTATCTCCAGCGCGACATCGAGGCCGGACTCCTCACCGAGGAGCGGGCCCAGGAACTCGTCGACGACTTCATCATCAAGCTCCGTATCGTCCGCTTCCTGCGCACCCCGGAGTACGACGAGGGGTTCTCCGGCGACCCGACCTGGGTCACCGAGTCCATCGCCGGCATGGGCGAGGACGGCCGTCCGCTCGTCACCCGGACCTCCTTCCGCTATCTCCAGACCCTGTACAACCTCGGCCCGGCCCCCGAGCCCAACATGACGGTCTTCTGGTCACCGCGGCTGCCGCAGGGCTTCAAGGAGTTCTGCGCCAAGGTCTCCATCGACACCTCCTCCGTTCAGTACGAGTCGGACGAGCTGATGCGGCCCCGCTTGGGCGACGACACCGCCATCGCCTGCTGTGTCTCGGCGATGCCGGTCGGCAAGCAGATGCAGTTCTTCGGCGCCCGCGTGAACCTCGCCAAGACCCTCCTCTACGCGATCAACGGCGGCCGCGACGAGAAGTCCGGCGTCCAGGTCGGCCCGGAAACCGGCGCCATCACCGCCGACGTCCTGGAGTACGACGAGGTCATGCGGAAGTTCGACGAGCAGATGGAGTGGCTCGCGAACGTCTACGTCCACTCGCTGAACGTCATCCACTACATGCACGACAAGTACGCCTACGAACGCCTCGAAATGGCGCTCCACGACCGCGACGTGCGCCGCACCATGGCCTTCGGCATCGCCGGCCTGTCGGTGGCCGTCGACTCGCTGGCCGCGATCAAGTACGCCAGGGTCACCGTGCACCGCGACGAAGCCGGCCTGGCCACCGACTACACGGTCGACGGCGACTACCCGGCCTACGGCAACAACGACGACCGTGCCGACGCGATCGCGGTCTGGCTGGTCGAGGAGTTCATGAAGAAGGTGCGGGGGCACCCCACCTACCGCAACGCCGAACACACCCAGTCCGTCCTGACCATCACCTCCAACGTCGTCTACGGAAAGAAGACCGGCAACACCCCCGACGGGCGCCGCGCCGGTGAGCCGTTCGCCCCTGGGGCCAACCCGATGAACGGCCGCGACGCCCACGGCTATGTGGCCTCTGCCCTGTCGGTCGCCAAGCTCCCGTACGAGCACGCCGAGGACGGCATCTCGCTGACCAGCACGGTCACCCCCGACGGCCTGGGCCGCACCCCCGAGGAGCGGATCACGAACCTGGCCGGCGTCCTGGACGGCTACATGGCCGGCGACGGCTTCCACATGAACGTCAACGTCCTCAACAGGGATGTGCTGGTGGACGCCATGGAGCACCCGGAGAACTACCCGCAGCTGACCATCCGGGTGTCCGGATACGCGGTCAACTTCGTCCGCCTGACCCGCGAGCAGCAACTCGACGTCCTCAACCGCACCTTCCACGGCTCGCTGTGAGGACGTCCGCGACCATGATCACCACGACAACGGCCGCGGCGGCCACGGCCACGCTCGGACTCGGTCCCGCGACGCCCGCGGCCGCCGCGACCCGCCGCCCCTCCGAGGGCTCGGTGCACTCCTGGGACCTGTCGACCGGCGTCGACGGCCCCGGCACCCGCTTCGTCACCTTCCTCTCCGGCTGCCCGCTGACCTGTCTCTACTGCCACAACCCCGACACCTGGCGGATGCGCGACGGCGCACGCACCTCGGCCGACGACGTGATCGCCGAAGCCGCGAAGTACACCCGCTTCATCGCGGCCGCCGGAGGCGGGGCCACCGTCTCCGGCGGCGAACCCCTCCTCCAGCCCGTCTTCACCGGCGAACTCCTTCACCGGATGAAGCACGAGCTCGGACTGCACACCGCCCTGGACACCTCCGGCTTCCTGGGCACCCGTGCCACCGACGCCCTGCTGCGCGACACCGACCTCGTCCTTCTCGACATCAAGTCCTGGGACCCGGACACCTATCGCAAGGTGACCGGCCGCCCCCTCAAGCCGACCCTGGACTTCGCCCGCCGCCTCGCCGACCTCGGCCAGGAGGTCCACGTCCGCTTCGTGCTCGTCCCGGGCCTCACCGACGCCCCCGCCAACATGGAGGGAGTCGCCGCATTCGCCGCCGGCCTGGGCAATGTCTCGCGTGTCGACATCCTCCCCTTCCACAAGCTCGGCGAAGCAAAGTGGCAAGCACTCGCCATGCCCTTCACCCTCCACGACACGCCCTCCCCGGCCCCGGAACAGGTGGCCGAGGCGCGCGCGCTCTTCCGCTCCCACGGCCTGAACGCCATCTGAGCGACACCCTCACCCACTCGTACCCCAAAACAGGATCATCCCGGGCATATCCCCTTACGGTGACCGGGTGACCGAGCCACCGCAGGGCCCCGTGGACCCGACGCCGGGCCAGCCCGCCCCGACTGCGCCCTCGACGACTCCGACGACGTCCTCGACGACGACCACGACCGTGCCCGAGGCGCCGTCGTCCCCCCGGACCGCGCCCGTCGTCCAGACGCCCGCCGACGTGCGCCGACGGGCCACGCTCGCCGGCACCGCCGTCTCCGTGCTGCTGATCGTCGCGATCGTCCTCGGCAGCCGGCTCCTGCGCGACTTCGACTCGGCGCTCCTCCCGTACGCCGTCGCCACCGTCTTCCTCGCCTTCGGTGTCGCCTACCGCTACACCGTGTGGATCTCCGCCCCCGGCGCCCGCCGGCTGTTCAAGCAGGGCTGGCGCTCCTTCTTCTCCGCCGCCAACTTCCGCAGTGCACCCACCGCCCTGCCGAAGATGATCGCCACCTATCTCGGCTTCCAGAAGTTCCTCGGCGCCCGCTCCCACGCCCGCTGGGCAGCCCACCAGCTGATCTTCTGGGGCTGCATCCTGGCGGCCCTCATCACCTTCCCGCTCACCTGGGGCTGGTTCACCTTCACCTCCTCCACCGGCTCCGGGCCGGGCTACGAGATGCGGATCTGGGGCCTCAAGGTCCTCGGCTTCGACGCGCTGAACATCGTCGGCTGGCTGATGTTCCACGGCCTCGACATCGCCGCCGTGCTCGTCATCCCCGGCGCCTCCTACTTCCTGTGGCGCCGCATGAAGGACCGCGGCGCCATCACCGGCCAGCGCTTCGCCTACGACCTGGTCCCGCTGATCGCCCTCATCGTCATCTCCGTGACCGGGCTGCTGCTCACCTTCTCGTCGATCTTCCTGCACGGCGGCGGCTACGAGTTCCTGGCGATCCTGCACATGGTGTCGGTGGTCTTCACCCTCATCTACATCCCGTTCGGGAAGTTCTTCCACATCGTCCAGCGGCCCGCCGCCGTCGGCATGCAGCTGTTCAAGTACACCTCCCGGAAGAAGGACGAAGAGGTCCTCCTCTGCCGCCGCTGCCAGGAGCCGATCGACACCCCTCCCTATGTCGAGAACCTCCAGGGCACCATGCGCGATCTGAAGCTCGGCTTCGACGCATGGACCGAGTACTGCCCCCGCTGCAAGCGCGTCCTGCGCGGCGCCGCCTACCTCACCGACGTCAAGAAGGGCTTCAAGTGACGCAAGCGCAGGCGGGGCAGCACCCCCTTCCTCTCGACCCGTCCATCGCCCCGCCCGGCACCCGCAACTTCCGCGACGCCGGGGGCATCCCCGCCGACCGCTGGCACGCCGACCAGAACGGGGAGACGCTCGTCCCCACCCACTGCTGCTTCTGCGGCGTCCAGTGCGGCATGTACCTGCGCGTCGACAACGGCGGCAAGGTCTTCGGCGTCGAACCCCGCAACCACGACATCAACCGGATGCGGCTCTGCCCCAAGGGCATCAACGCCTACCAGCAGGTCAACCACCCCGACCGGCTCACCTCCCCCCTCGTCCGGAGCAACCGCGACGAGCCCTTCCGAGAGGCGAGCTGGGAGGAGGCGCTCGACTTCACCGTCGCCGAGATCCGCCGCATCCAGGCCGAGTACGGCAACGACTCCTTCGGCCTGCTCGGCGGAGCCAGCCTCTACTCGGAGAAGACGTATCTCGTCGGGAAGTTCGCCCGCGTCGCCCTGAAGTCCCGGCACGTCGACTACAACGGCCGCCTGTGCATGGTCTCCGCCGCCGGCGCCAACAAGCTGTCCTTCGGCATCGACCGGGCCGGCAACCCGTTCTCCGACATCCTCCTCACCGACTGTCTCCTCATCGCCGGCTCCAACGTCGGCGAATGCTTCCCCGTGATGACGCAGTACCTCTGGGGAGCCCGGGACCGCGGCGCCACTCTGATCGTCGTCGACCCGCGCGAGACGGCGATCGCCCGCACCGCCGACCTCCACGTCGCCCTCAAGCCCGGCACCGACTCCGCGTTCTTCAACGCCGTCCTCCACGTGATCGTCGCCGAGGGCCTCACCGACGAGGCCTACCTCGCCGCGCACGCCACCGGCTGGGACGAGGTGAAGCGAACCGTCGAGGCCTACCCGCCCTCCCGCTCCGCCCAGATCTGCGGCGTGCCCGAGGAACAGATCGTGCAGACCGCCCGGATGTTCGCCGGCGCCGGCAGGGCGATGGCCTGGCATGCGCGAGGCGTCGAGCACCACTCCCAGGGCGTCGAGAACTGCCTGACGATCATCAACCTGTGCACCGCCACCGGGAACATCGGCAAACCCGGCGCCGGCTACGGAACGATCACCGGCCAGGGCAACGGTCAGGGCGGCCGCGAGCACGGCCAGAAGTCCGACCTGCTGCCCGGCGGCCGCTCCATCACGAACCCCGAGCACCGCCGCCAGATCTGCGAGATCTGGGGCATCGAGGAGTCCGAACTCCCGCCCGCGGGCACCTCCATGATGGAGATGGTCTGGCAGATGCAGCGCGAGGAGATCCGCGGCCTGATCGGCATCTGCAACAACCCCTTCGTCTCCCTCCCCAACTACGCGACCGTCAAGAACGGTTACGACACCCTGCAGTTCCACGCCCAGTTCGACTTCTTCCTCTCCGAGACCGCCGCCAACGCGCACGTGGTCTTCCCCGTCACCGTCTGGGCCGAGGACGAAGGCGTGATGGCCAACGCCGAGGCCCGGGTCGTCAAGCACAACAAGGCCCAGGAACCGCCCGCCGGGGTCCGCACCGACACCTGGGTGATCTGCGAGCTCGCCAAACGCCTGGGCGCCGGCGACAAGTTCGCCTTCCCCGACTCCCGCTCCGTCTTCGAGGAGCTCCGCATCGCCTCCGCCGGAACGGTCAACGACTACTACGGCATCACCTACGAACGCCTGGAGGAGACCGGCGGCATCGCCTGGCCCTGCCCCACCACGGACCACCCCGGCACCCCGCGCCTCTTCGAGGACGGCAGGACCTACCACGCCGACGGTCTGATCCATATGCAGGTCGTCGAATGGCACCCGCCCATGGACCCGTACAGCGAGGAGTACCCCCTCTCGCTCACCACAGGCCGCACCGTCGCCCACTTCCTCTCCGGCAACCAGACCCGCCGCCTGGGCGCCCTCGTCGAGCAGACCCCACGCCCCTGGGTCGAGGTCCACCCCTCCCACGGCTTCCGCAACGGCGACCCCGTCCGCGTCGTCACCCGCCGCGGCAGCGAGGTCTTCCCCGCCCTGGTCACCGAGGCGATCCGCCCCGACACCGTCTTCGTGCCGTACCACTGGCCGATCCCCACGGCCGCCAACGCCCTCACCATCGACGCCCTCGACCCGCGCTCGAAGATCCCCGAGTACAAGGTCTGCGCCGCCCGGATCGAGGCCGCGGAGCGGATCGACGAGGTCCCCGCGCCGCCGACCGCGCCGGGACACGTCGCCTACCCGGAGACCCAGGTCTCCCGCACCGACCCCCTGCCCCCCACGTCCCCGCAGGGCCGTGGCACCGCGGAGAGGAGCTGACGTCGCTCATGATGGGCCGCACGATCTTCATCGACCCCGGGCGTTGCATCGGATGCCAGGCGTGCGTCTCGGCCTGCCGCGAGTGCGACTCGCACCGCGGCAAGTCGATGATCCACCTCGACTACCCCGACGAGGGCCACTCCGTCGCCTCCCTTCCCACGGTCTGCATGCACTGCGAGGACCCGGTCGCCCCCTGCGCCGAGGTCTGCCCCGCCGACGCGATCCTCGTCACCGCCGACGGTGTGGTGCAGCAGGCGGACACCACCCGCTGCATCGGCTGCGCCAACTGCGTCAACGCCTGCCCCTTCGGTGTCCCGAAGATCGACCTCCAGGCGAAGCTGCAGATGAAGTGCAACCTCTGCTACGACCGCACCGCGTACGGCCTCGCCCCGATGTGCGCCACCGTCTGCCCCACCGGCGCCCTCTTCTACGGAACCCTCGACGAGCTCCGCGCCGAACGCCCCGGCGTCCAGGTCGCCGACTCGTTCACCTTCGGCACCACCACCGTCTCCACGGGAGTGGCGATGGTCGTCCCCGCCGACAAGGTCCAGTGGCCGGTCCCCGGCGGCCTCCCCGTCGTCGAGATCAACGGAAGGGCCGTCCGATGAGCGTCACCGAACAGCCCCCCGCCGACGGCCCCGGAGCGGCCGACGCCGCCCAGGAGGCGCTGCACGACCGCATCGCGGCCGACTCGCTCACCACCCGGCGCGACTACCTGCGGATCGTCGCCACGGTCTCCGGCGGCCTCGCCATCGGCGGCATCGGCGTCGCCTCCGGCATCCTGCACCGCCATGGAGACGCGGACGGGGCGCCTGAGGTCAAGAAGATCGCCGACCAGCTGCTGCCCGGCGAGTCCCTCGCCTTCCGCTACCCGGAGCAGGAGGACCGGGCGGTCGCCATCCGCCTGGAGGACGGCACCCTCGCCGGCTACTCGGCCGTCTGCACCCATCTCGCCTGCGCCGTGCTGTGGCGCAACGACCGGGGCAGCGAGGGCGAGCTGTACTGCCCGTGCCACGAAGGAATCTTCGACGCCCGTACGGGAGAGGTGACCGCGGGCCCGCCACCGCGCGCGCTGCCCAAGGTGCTCCTGGTGGAGGAGGCCGACGGCAGTGTCTGGGCCGTCGGCACCACCCGCTCCGGGGAGAGCGTCCAGGAAGGGCTGTGCCGCCAGCTCGGCGCGGACCGACCGGACCTGGCCGAGCGCCTCGGCTGCCCGGGAGCCCCGGCGGGCGGAACGGGGACGAGGAGTGAGCGGACATGACCGACAGCCCCTTCCCCCGGGACCCGGAGGCCCCCGGCACCGGCGGGGACCGGCCTCCCGCCAAGGACCACGCCCAGGCTCCCGTATCCGGGACCGAGCTGCCGCCGCGCCCCGCGTACACGCCGGGCAGTGCGCAGCCGCGTCTGAACCGTCCCGTCCACGAGCGCTATCCGCAGATCCGGCCGACCAGCGGATACGGCGATCCGCGGATCCGCCACACCGGCCCCGGTCCCGGCGCCGGTACCGAGCAGGAGCCCGAGCGCTCGTCGAAACTGAGCGCCCGCCTCACCCTGGCCCTCACGGTCGTCGTCGGCCAGCTGTGGGGTCTGACGATCGTGGTCGACGAGTGGATGGCGGGCGACACCGGCACGGCCTGGTGGGGCGCCGGCTTCCTGGTCCTGTCGTTCCTCGTCGTCCTCGGCCTGTGGCTGCTCGACCCGAAGGACCGCTGACCGAAGCGGGAGGGACCGGTGATCGAGGCGGAAGGACCGCTATCGAGGCGGAAGGACCGCTGATCGAGGCGGTACGAGGCCGAATGACCGGCGTACCCTGGAGGTATGAGTACCGCCCCCGCCCACGGACCGCGAGACGCGAAGCAGCCCGGCACACAGCCCATCCCCGAGAACACCACGAAGCCGAAGCTGATCTTCGACGATCCACTGGACCAGCAGTCCGCGGACGATACGGACCGCGGGTGGGGCGAGCGGCCTCCCGGCGGTAGTGACAGCGCCGCCGATCTCGCGCGCTTCCTCGAAGAGAAGCCGCCGCACCACCTCTGATGCCGGTGCGAGTCGCCGGCTAGGGGGTGGGGTGCGTCCCCGCTCCGGCGGCCGAGCTAGGGCCGCGCTGGGCGATCAGGTGGTCGCGGATCTCCTTGAGGACCTCCAGCTCGCTGACCTCCATGAGTTCCTGGACGCCGTCCGGGGCCTTCTCCGCGTCCGTCCGCCTGGCCAGGTACTTCGCCATGGGCAGGACCATCAGGAAGTAGACGACGGCCGCGGTGATCAGGAAGCTCAGGGTGGCGCTGAGGACGAGCCCCCACTCGATCTGGATGCCCTGCACCTCGCCGTTCACGACCTGGCAGGTGCCCTTCAGGCAGGACTTGTAGCCCTCCAGGTCCTTGGTGCCGAAGGCGCCGACCACCGGGCCGATGACACCCTTGACGAGCGCGTTCACGATGTTGGTGAACGCCGCGCCGATGACGACCGCCACCGCCAGGTCGATCACGTTGCCGCGCATCAGGAAGGCCTTGAAGCCTGCCATCACGCTTTCCTTCTTCGGAGTCACCGGGGCGCCTTTCGTTCCGTGTGCAGTTGGCGGAGCCATTAGGCCGCGAAGGGCGCAGAGGCGTCCAATCCGTACACACGGAACGGTTACTTGACAGGCAGTCCGTGCGAATCAGCACAGTGTCACCGCCAGTTGGGAGGTGACACCCGCACCCGCCAGGGCTGTCGCCGTCGACCGCGGAACGGACAGAACGACCAGGGCCCCACCGTCGAGACGGGTCTCACCCGTGCGCGGGACTTCGGCCACCCGAGCGCCCGCGGCGACCAATCGGGCCGTACCACCCCCGCCCATCGACGCGTTGGGGGCGGCGATCACGTCGACCCGGTCGCCGGGCCGCAGCAGCCGCACGGTCGCCGCGTCCGCGATCCGTACCGGCGCCGACACCAGCCGCACCGCGGCCGGCCGGCGCTGCTCCTTCACCGCCGGGCGCGTCGGCGGACCGGCGGACACCTCGCCCCCGCCCGCCACCGCCAGCGCGGCCGCGCTCATCGCGAGGACCACGGCGGGTGCCCGCCGTCGGCGCCGCAGCACCCGGCGCAGCCGCTGCCGCCCGCCGCGCACCCGCAGTGGCTCGAACAGCGGGACACCGCACGTCTCGGGAACAGGCGAGAGGAAAGGAGCGGGCGAGCGGAAAGGAGCGGGGGAGTGGCCGGGAGAAGGAGAGGTCGTCATCGCACGAACCGCCTGTCAGGAGTCGAGCCCCCGGACCGTCCGGAGAGCCGCTCCCACCATCCCGCCTCCGCGAACACCCCGCTCCCGCCTGTGGATCAGCGCGGGGCTGTGGACAACTCCCTCACCCGCCAAGGGGATTCACGGCAGCTCGATCCCCAGGTCCCACCCGTCATGCGCGTGTGTGCACAGGCAGTCCCGGTCCGCCGTGTCCGGCAGGGCCCCGACCGCGTCGAAGAGCACCTCCCGCAACCGTCCGACGTTCGCGCCGAACACCCGCAGCACCTCGGTGTGGGAGACCCCCTCGCCCGTCTCCGCGCCCGCGTCCAGGTCCGTGACCAGCGCCAGCGAGGTGTAGCAGAGTCCCAGCTCCCGGGCGAGGATCGCCTCCGGGTGCCCGGTCATCCCCACCACCGACCATCCGGCCGCCGCGTGCCAGCGGGACTCGGCCCGGGTCGAGAACCTCGGCCCCTCGACGACGACCATGGTGCCGCCGTCCACCGGCTCCCAGCCCCGCCCCCGGGCCGCCTTCAGGGCCACCCGCCGCCCGTCCGGGCAGTACGGGTCGGCGAAGGTGGTGTGCACGACGTTCGGCACGGCGCCGCCCCAGGCCTCCGGCAGCGGCTCCCCGTCGAAGTACGTCTGCGTCCGCGTCTTCGTACGGTCCACCAGCTGATCCGGTACGAGCAGCGTGCCGGGGCCGTACTCCTCCTGCAGCCCGCCCACCGCGCACGGCCCGAGCACCTGCCGTACGCCCACCGAGCGCAGCGCCCAGAGGTTGGCGCGGTAGTTGATCCGGTGCGGCGGCAGGGTGTGGCCGCGGCCGTGGCGGGGCAGGAACGCGACCTGCCGTCCCGCGATCTCGCCGAGGAAGAGGTTGTCGCTCGGGCTGCCGTACGGGGTGTCCACGGACACCTCCGTCACGTCCTCCAGGAAGGAGTAGAAGCCGGAGCCGCCGATCACACCGATGTCCGCGTACGCGTTGGTCGCCATGGTCGTCAGATTAACTGCCCCCACAGCGCAGGCCCCCGCAACACCGGCCCCCTACAGCCCTGCCCGTACAACGCCGAAAGCCCCACCGCGCACAGGCGGCAGGGCTCTCGCGAGGACCTGGATCAGGCAGCCGAGCTGGAGGAGCTCGAGCTCGACGACGAGCTCGAAGCGGACGAGCTCGACGAGGCGGCCGGCTTCGCGTCCGAGGACGGGGACGCGGACGAGCCGGACGACGAGGACGTGGAAGAAGTCGTGGAGGACTTCGACGCGGGGGAGCTGCTGGACGACGAGCCGCGGCTGTCGTTCCGGTAGAAGCCGGATCCCTTGAAGACGATGCCGACCGCCGAGAACACCTTCTTCAGGCGTCCCTTGCAGCTGGGGCACTCGGTCAGCGCGTCATCGGTGAACTTCTGCACCGCCTCGAGGCCCTCGCCGCACTCGGTGCACTGGTACTGGTAGGTCGGCACTTGTCTTCCTCCTGGCACTCACACTCATCGAGTGCTAACGACGATCCATAGTGACCTATTCCGCGGGATCAGTCCACCGTCACCGGCACTCGGTGACCGATACCACGTGCCGCGACCCGCCGCGACGACCGGGGCGTCAGCCGCGAGCGCAGCGCGAGCAGGGTGGCCAGCGCGAGCGCGGTACCGACGAGCGGAACCAGGAATCCGGTGCTCGCGCCGTGCTCGTCGGCGAGCCGGCCGGCGACCGTGACGGCCGCCGCCTGGCCCAGCGCCACGGCGCCCGTGAGCCAGGTGAAGGCCTCGGTACGGGTGGAGGCCGGGACGAGGGTCTCGACGATGGTGTAGCCGGTGATCAGGGCCGGGGCGATGCACAGACCCACGACCAGGCCGAGCGCGCCGAGCAGCAGCACGGAGTGCGCGGACCAGAGCAGCGAGGCGGCCACGGTCAGTCCGGCGTAGCCGAGGATCAGTCGCTTGCGCGGGCCGATCTTCCAGGCGATGGCGCCGCACGCGATGCCCGCGAGCATGTTGCCCGCGGCGAAGATCCCGTAGAGCAGGCCGTTGGCGCCGGGGTTGCCGATCTCCTCGGAGAACGCGGTCAGCGAGACCTGCATGCCGCCGAAGACCGAGCCGATGCCCAGGAAGGCGACGGCCAGGACCCGGACGCCCGGGATGGACAGGGCGGAGACGCGCGGCTCGCCGGAGGCGGCGGACATGAGCCCGTGGGCGGGCTGGGTGCGCCGCTGGGCGGCGAAGAACAGGCCGCCGAAGAGCGTGAGCGCCGCCTCGGCGATCAGACCGGCCGCCGGGTGGACGCCGGTGCAGAGCGCGGTGGCGAGCACCGGGCCGACGACGAAGGTGAACTCGTCCGTGACCGACTCGAAGGCCGCGGCCGTCGGCATCAGCGGGGAGTTCTCCAGCTTCGCCGCCCAGCGGGCCCGGACCATGGGCCCGACCTGCGGGACGGAGGCGCCGGCCGGTACGGCGGCGAGGAACAGGGCCCACATCGGGGCGCCCGCCAGGGCGAGCACCACGAGCAGGGAGACCGCGGCGGAGTGGATGAGCACGCCGGGGACCAGGACGGCGCGCTGGCCGAAGCGGTCGGCGAGCTTGCCGCTCTGCGGGGCGAAGACCGCCATGGAGACGCCGGTGACGGCGGCGACCGCGCCCGCGCTGCCGTACGAGCCGGTGGTGTGCTGGACGAGCAGGACGATGCCGATCGTCAGCATCGCGAACGGCTGCCGGGCGGCGAAGCCGGGGAGCAGGAAGGACAGGGCTCCGGGGGTACGCAGGAGCTGTCCGTAGCCGGCGCGCTTGCCGCTCTTCGCGGCGCGCCTGCCGGCCTTCGCGGGAGCGTCGTGCACCGCAAGGCGTTCGGGCGCCTGGGGCTCCGAGGGCGCTGCGGACGCGTCAGGCCGAGGGTCGGTGACCGTGGACACCACGGTCCTTGCCTTTCTGCCGCCTGGTAGCGCGCCCGTGCACGGTGGTGCGGGTGCCGCCGAGAGCTGTCCTCATGCGCGGAACTGCGGTAGATACCGGGCCTCACTGCGGAGGGCGTCACGGCCGCCATACGGTCGCGCCAGCTCTGCGTCAGGCAGAGTTGGTTCGATCAAGTGTGCCTTCATCGTACAGGGAAGGGCGTCTTCCCGCCTGGGAAAACGCCCTTCGATTTGAATCTATGCCTGTGATTAACCGGACGTTCGCTTTCCGCCCGGCAGATGCGGCCCGTGCCAGTGCTTGTGGGCCCGCTCGGAGACCGCCGTGGAGCCGCCCGTCCCGAGCCATCCGGCCAGCTTTCCGCCCTGCCCGACGGCGCGCAGCCGCCGCTCGGTGGCGTCCCGTACCGGGTCCGTCGCGACGACGAGCAGTTCGTCCCCGCGTCGCAGCACGGTCGCCGGGCCGGGCACGAAGCTCGTCTCCTCGCGTACGACGAGGGTGACCGCGGCCCCGGCCGGGAGGCGCAGCTCCGCGACCTCCACGCCGTGCATCTTCGAGCCCTCCGGGATGGCGACGGACAGCAGGTGCCCGCGCAGCCGCTCCAGCGGCGCGGACTCGACGCCCAGGTCGGCGGCCTCCGAGGAGTCGCCCAGCTTCAGCGCCCGGGCCAGCCAGGGCAGCGTCGGCCCCTGCACCAGCGTGTAGACGACGACGAGGACGAAGACGATGTTGAAGACCCGCTCGCTGCCCACGATCCCGTAGACCATCGGGATCGTGGCGAGAATGATGGGGACGGCTCCGCGCAGGCCGGCCCAGGACATCAGGGCCTGTTCCTGCCAGGGGATCCGGAACGGCAGCAGGCTGACGAGGACCTCCATGGGCCGCGCCACCACCGTCAGGACCAGGCCGATGATCACCGCCGGCCAGAAGTCGTCGACCAGGTTGCTCGGAGTGACCAGCAGGCCGAGCAGGACGAACATGCCGATCTGGGCGATCCAGCCGAGCCCCTCGGCGAAGCCGCGGTTGGCCGGGGCATGCGGCAGCTTCGCGTTGCCGAGGACCATCGCGGCCAGATAGACGGCGAGGAAGCCGGAGCCGTGGGCCAGGGCGCCCGCCGCGTACGCGACCACCGCGATGGCCATGACGGCGATCGGGTAGAGGCCGGAGGCGGGCAGGGCGACGTGCCTCAGGCCGAAGGAGCCGATGAAGCCGACTCCGAGGCCGATGGCGGCGCCGATGGCCAGTTCCATGGCGATGGTGCCGACCAGGACGTACCAGCTGTCGATGGGGCCGGCGGTCGAGAAGGCGACCACGAGGATGACGACCGGGGCGTCGTTGAAGCCGGACTCGGCCTCCAGGACGCCGGTCACCCGCGAGGGCAGCGGCACCTTGCGCAGGACGGAGAAGACGGCGGCGGCGTCCGTCGAGGAGACGACCGCGCCGATGATCAGTGCCTGCCGCCACTCCAGGCCCACCAGATAGTGGGCGGCCGCGGCCGTGATGCCCACGCTCACCGCGACGCCGACGGTCGACAGCACGACCGCCGCGGGCAACGCGGGTTTGATCTCCTTCCACTTCGTGCCCAGGCCACCTTCGGCGAGGATCACGACAAGTGCGGCGTAGCCGATCACCTGGGTCAGTTCGGCGTTGTCGAAGGCGACGTTGCCGATCCCGTCCTGCCCGATGGCGACCCCGATCCCGAGGTACAGGAGCAGGCTGGGGAGCCCGCTCCGGGACGAGATCCGCACCGCCGCGACAGCGATGAGCAGCACGAGCGAGCAGATGAGCAGGAGTTCATTGAGCTGGTGGACAGTCAGCGGGCGATCCTTCCCCTCGCGTGCGGCCGGATCGTTCCTCCAGCAGCCGGTACTTCGTTACCTTACCTAATCTTTAACGCTTTCTTGACGCCCTTCCTGCGTCTCTCCTGTTCCCTCCTCGATCATTCGTGCGGTCCGCTTATCGGCACCCCGTCCGGGCCGCCCGGACGCTGCGCCTAAGGTTGCTCCCGTACTCCAGGACCACCCTGCCCCTCGAAGGACAGAGATGCCCTCCAACACGACCGCGCCTCCCGCCAAGAAGAAGGGGCGACGTGCCCGCCTGATCGTCCTCGTCCTGGTCCTCGCTCTGGTGGCGGGCGTCGGCTACGGCGGGTACTGGGGCGTCAGCACTGTCCGGGCCTCGTTCCCGCAGACCACGGGCGAGCTCCGGCTCGACAAGCTCTCCGGCCCGGTCGAGGTCAAGCGCGACGCCTACGGGGTTCCGCAGATCTACGCGGACACCGAAGCCGACCTCTTCCGCGCCCAGGGCTTCGTCCAGGCCCAGGACCGCTTCTACGAGATGGACGTCCGCCGTCACATGACGTCGGGCCGGCTGTCCGAGATGTTCGGCAAGGACCAGGTCGACACCGACGCCTTCCTGCGCACGCTGGGCTGGCGGCAGGTCGCCCAGCAGGAGTACGACAAGGTCCTGTCTGCGGAGACGAAGAAGAATCTCCAGGCCTACGCCGAGGGCGTCAACGCCTATCTCAAGGACCGGGACCCCTCGGACATCTCGGTCGAGTACGCGGCACTGGCGTTCACCAACGACTACGAGATCGAGCCCTGGACCCCCGTCGACTCGGTGGCCTGGCTCAAGGCGATGGCCTGGGACCTGCGCGGCAACATGCAGGACGAGATCGACCGCTCCCTGATGACGAGCCGGCTGAGCGCCGCGCAGATCAAGGAGCTGTACCCGCAGTACCCGTACGACCTGCACCAGCCGATCGTCGAGGGCGCGGGCAAGGGCGGCGGCAGCAACGACGCCGACGACGCGACCACCGGCACCGGCGCCCAGGGTTCCACCGAAGGCACCGGCACCAACGGCTCCGCGAACGGCAGCGCGGACGGCGCCCTGGAGGGGATGCAGTCCCAGCTCGGCGCGCTCTCCGACGCGCTCGACGAGATCCCCGCGCTGCTCGGCCCCAACGGCAACGGCATCGGCTCGAACTCCTGGGTCGTCTCCGGGAAGTACACGACCTCCGGCAAGCCGCTGCTCGCCAACGACCCGCACCTCGCGCCGATGCTGCCGTCCCTCTGGTACCAGATGGGCCTGCACTGCCGCTCCGTCTCGGCGACCTGCCGCTACGACGTCGCCGGCTACACCTTCTCCGGTACGCCCGGCGTGATCATCGGCCACAACGACACCATCGCGTGGGGCCTCACCAACCTCGGCGCCGACGTCACCGACCTCTACCTGGAGAAGGTCGGGGACGCGGGCTACCTCGTCGACGGCAAGGTCAAGCCGTTCGCGACCCGCGACGAGGTCATCAAGATCGCGGGCGGCGGCAGCCGGAAGATCACGATCCGCGCGACCGGCAACGGCCCGCTCGTCTCCGACCGCTCCTCGGACCTGGAGAAGGTCGGCCAGAAGGCGCCCGTCGGCAACGCCGCCCCGGACCGGGGCACCGGCTACGCCGTCTCCCTCCGGTGGACGGCCCTGGAGCCCGGCAGGTCCATGGACGCGATCTTCGAACTCAACCGCGCCAAGAACTTCAAGCAGTTCCGCGCCGCGGCCGAGCACTTCGAGGTCCCCTCCCAGAACCTGATCTACGCCGACGCCGAGAACATCGGCTACCAGGCGCCCGGCAAGATCCCGGTCCGCGCCAAGGGCCACAACGGCACCGTGCCCGCGCCCGGCTGGGACTCCTCGTACCGGTGGAAGGACTACATCCCGTACGACGAGCTGCCGTACGAGGAGAACCCCGACCGCGGCTACATCGTCACCGCCAACCAGGCCGTCGTCGACGCCGACAAGTACCCCCACCTCCTTACGGAGGACTGGGGCTACGGCTCGCGCAGCCAGCGGATCGACGACCTCATCGAGTCGAAGACCAAGGACGGCGGCAAGATCTCGCCGGACGACATGCGGACCATGCAGATGGACAACCGCAGCGAGATCGCGACCCTCCTCAACCCGCTCCTGCTGAAGATCGACGTCTCGGACCCCTACGTCCGCGAGGCGCAGAAGCTGCTGGAGGGCTGGGACTACACCCAGGAGCCCGACTCGGCCGCCGCCGCGTACTTCAACGCGGTCTGGCGCAACGTCCTCAAGCTCGCCTTCGGCGACAAGCTGCCCAAGGAGCTGCGGGCCGAGGGCGACTGCATCAACGTCCGCCCGGCCGACTCCACCGGCCTCCCGGTCGACGAGCAGAACAAGCGGGTACGGGAGTGCGGTGAGCGCGACGGCGACACCGCGCAGCCGGACGGCGGCGACCGCTGGTACGAGGTGGTCCGCCCGCTCCTCAAGCAGGAGAACAGCGACTGGTGGAAGACCGAGGCCAACCGCACCGACCAGGCCACCGAGAACCGTGACCAGCTGCTCGCCCGCGCCATGGAGGACGCGCGCTGGGAGCTGACCGCCAAGCTCGGCAAGGACGTCTCCACCTGGAGCTGGGGCCGGCTGCACCAGCTGACCCTGAAGAACCAGACCCTCGGCACCGCGGGACCGGGCTTCGTCCAGTCGCTGCTCAACCGCGGCCCCTGGAACCTCGGCGGAGGCGAGGCGGCCGTGAACGCGACCGGCTGGAACGCGGCCGGCGGCTACGACGTCGTCTGGGTCCCGTCGATGCGGATGGTCGTCAACGTCGGCGACTGGGACAGGTCGCGCTGGATCAACCTGTCCGGCGCCTCGGGGCACGCGTACCACTCGCACTACACCGACCAGACCGACGCATGGGCCAAGGGCGAGCTGCTCGACTGGTCCTTCGGCAAGGCGGCGGTCGACGCCTCGACGAAGGAGACGCTGGTCCTCAAGCCGTAGAAGGCCTCAGGGGCGCTCGAAGCGCCTGACCCCCTCGGGGGTCACCACCGCGTGCACGGGGTGGTCGTGCGGTTCCTCAGGGACCCGGGCGACCACCTCGTTCGCGTAGAGGAGGACCACCAGGGACGGATGGGCGTCCGCCCGCGCGAGCCGGGCGAGCACGCGGTCGTACGAGCCGCCGCCCCGGCCCAGGCGCATCCCGCGCTCGTCGACCGCGAGCCCGGGCAGCAGCACCACGTCCGCCTCGCACACCGCCTCCGGACCCAGCCGCGGCCCCGTCGGCTCCAGCAGGCCCCGGCCCGCTTTCGCCAGGCTCTCCGCGCCTTCGTACGCGGCCCAGTCCAGGTCGTTGTCGGGCAGCAGCACCGGCAGCAGGACCCGGACGCCCCGCTCGCGCAGTACGTCGAGCAACGCGCGCGTGCCCGGCTCGCGGCCGACCGACACGTAGGCGGCGACGGTCGACGCCCCCGCCGACTCGGCCAGTTCTCGCGCACCCCGGGCGAACAGCTCCCCGGTGGATTCGGCATCATGAGGGGTCAGCCGGGCGCGGGCGGCGAGCAGGCGGCGACGCAGGGCGGCCTTTTCGGACGTATCGCCCGTCACAGGGAACTCACGTGATGTCACGAACCTCTCGTATCCCTCTTTACCCATGGGAAGCCAATGGGAGGCCCATCTTCCTCTCATATCGAACAGCTATCATGCGCCCATGACTCAGTCCCCCACCAGGATCAGCAAGGCTGTCATCCCGGCCGCCGGTCTCGGCACGCGCTTCCTTCCGGCCACCAAGGCCACGCCGAAGGAGATGCTCCCGGTCGTCGACAAGCCCGCGATCCAGTACGTCGTCGAGGAGGCGGTCACCGCCGGCCTCTCCGACGTCCTCATGATCACCGGTCGTAACAAGCGTCCCCTGGAGGACCACTTCGACCGGAACTATGAGCTGGAGGAGGCGCTGACCCGCAAGGGGGACGCGGAGCGCCTCTCCAAGGTGCAGGAGTCCAACGACCTCGCGACCATGCACTACGTGCGCCAGGGAGACCCGCGCGGTCTCGGGCACGCCGTGCTCTGCGCGGCCCCGCACGTCGGCGACCAGCCCTTCGCCGTGCTGCTCGGCGACGACCTGATCGACCCGCGCGACCCGCTGCTCTCCCGGATGGTGGAGATCCAGGAGCGGGAGGGCGGCAGCGTGATCGCGCTGATGGAGGTCGAGCCCTCCCAGATCCACCTCTACGGCTGCGCCGCCGTCGAGGCGACGATCGACTCGGACGTCGTGAAGGTGACGGACCTCGTCGAGAAGCCGTCTCCGGCCGAGGCGCCCAGCAACTACGCGATCATCGGCCGCTACGTCCTGGACCCCGCCGTCTTCGGGATAATCCGCGAGACCGAGCCGGGCCGCGGCGGCGAGATCCAGCTGACCGACGCCCTGCAGAAGCTCGCCAAGGACGAGAAGATCGGCGGCCCGGTCCACGGTGTGGTCTTCAAGGGCCGGCGCTATGACACCGGTGACCGCGGGGACTATCTCCGTGCCATTGTCAGACTCGCGTGCGAACGTGATGACCTGGGCCCGGACTTCCGGACCTGGCTTCGCAGTTACGTCACCGAGGAGATGTAGCCACGTGAGCAGCAGCGCGGCACCGGAGGCCGGCGATCCGGCCGGCGTTCCGTCCGCCGACCCCTGCGCGGGTCCCTCCCGCGACCTGTGGTCGGTGGACGAGCACCTCGACGACATCCTGGCGGCCGTCTCCCCGCTCGAACCCATCGAGCTGCAACTGCCGGAGGCCCAGGGCTGTGTCCTCGTCGAGGACGTCACGGTGCCGGTCGCGCTGCCCCCGTTCGACAACAGCTCCATGGACGGTTACGCGGTCCGGGTCGCCGATGTGGCCGGTGCCACCGAGGAGTTCCCGGCCGTCCTGACCGTCATCGGCGACGTGGCCGCCGGCGCCGACGGCCTGCCCGTCGTCGGCCCCGGCGAGGCCGCCCGGATCATGACGGGCGCCCCGCTGCCGCCCGGCGCCGAGGCCGTCGTCCCGGTCGAGTGGACCGACGGCGGCACGGGCGAGGGCGCGGCGAGCGGGATGCGCGCCGCGAGCGCGGCCCCCGAGGGCGCCGGCGGCGAGGTCCGGGTCCACCGGCCCGCCGAGGCCCGTGCGCACGTCCGCGCACGGGGCAGCGACGTCCAGGCCGGTGACCTGGCCCTGGAGGCCGGGACGGTCCTCGGGCCGCCCCAGATCGGGCTGCTCGCCGCGATCGGCCGCGCCACGGTGCGGGTCCGGCCGCGTCCGCGCGTCGTCGTGCTCTCCACCGGCAGCGAACTGGTCCAGCCCGGCGAGGAGTTGGCCGAGGGCCAGATCTACGACTCCAACAGCTTCGCGCTGGCCGCCGCCGCGCGGGACGCCGGCGCCATCGCCTACCGGGTCGGCGCCGTCACCGACGACGCCGAGACGCTCCGGGCCACCATCGAGGACCAGCTGATCCGCGCCGACCTCCTCGTCACCACGGGCGGCGTCAGCGTCGGCGCGTACGACGTGGTCAAGGAGACGCTGACCGCCGACGGACGGGTCGACTTCCGCAAGCTGGCCATGCAGCCGGGCAAGCCGCAGGGCTTCGGGACGATCGGCCCCGAGCACACCCCGCTGCTCGCCCTGCCGGGCAACCCGGTCTCCTCGTACGTCTCCTTCGAGATCTTCGTGCGGCCCGCGATCCGGGCCCTGATGGGCCTCGGCGATCTGCACCGTCCCCGGGTCCGCGCCGTGCTCAAGGCCGACAAGGCGCTCTCGTCCCCGGCCGGCCGTCGACAGTTCCTGCGCGGGACGTACGACGCCGAGTCCGGCACCGTCACTCCTGTGGGCGGAGCGGGCTCCCATCTGATCGCGGCGCTCGCGCATGCGAACTCCCTGCTCGTCGTCCCTGAAGAGGCCACGGCCGTGGAGCCGGGGCAGGAGCTGGACGTGGTCCTCCTCGGCTGAGGAGGCCCTGGTGGCGGTACCGTGGCGTCCCACACAGCGACCGGGAGTGTCACGGCCATGAGCACGCAGCAAGGACTCACCCACATCGACGAGGCGGGTGCGGCCCGCATGGTCGACGTCTCCGCGAAGGACGTCACCGCGCGGACCGCACGCGCCAGCGGCCGCGTCCTCGTCTCGCCGCGCGTGATCGAGCTGCTTCGGGGCGAGGGCGTACCGAAGGGCGACGCGCTCGCCACCGCCCGGATCGCCGGGATCATGGGCGCGAAGAAGACCCCCGACCTCATTCCGCTCTGCCACCCGCTGGCCGTCTCGGGCGTCACGCTCGACCTCACGGTCGCGGACGACGCGGTGGAGATCCTGGCGACCGTGAAGACCACGGACCGCACGGGCGTGGAGATGGAGGCCCTGACGGCGGTCTCGGTGGCCGCGCTGACGGTCGTCGACATGATCAAGGCGGTCGACAAGGGCGCGGTCATCTCCGACGTACGGGTGGAGGAGAAGACGGGCGGCAAGTCGGGCGACTGGACCCGGGAAGGGGCCGAGTCGTGACGCGCGGCGGCCGGGTGACCGGGGCGCACGAACACGAGGGTCACGCCCACGACGCCCCGGCGGCGGGCACGGACCTCGGCGGCGCCCTCACCGCCCCGTACTCCGCCCTCGTCGTCACCGCCTCCAACCGGGCGGCGGCCGGCGTCTACGAGGACAAGGGCGGCCCGCTGCTCGCCGAAGGGCTGGCCCGCATGGGCTTCGCCGTGGACGGCCCGCAGGTCGTCCCGGACGGCGCGCCGGTCGAGGCCGCGCTCCGGGCCGGGGTCGAGGCCGGGTACGACGTCATCCTCACCACCGGCGGCACCGGCATCTCGCCGACCGACAGGACGCCCGAGGTCACCCGCCGGGTCCTCGACCACGAGATCCCCGGCATCCCCGAGGCGATCCGCGCGTACGGGCGGGAGAAGGTGCCGACCGCGGCGCTCTCCCGGGGTCTCGCCGGTGTCGCGCGCGGGACCGTGATCGTGAACCTGCCGGGTTCCTCGGGCGGGGTCCGCGACGGCATCGCCGTACTGGAAGCGCTCCTGCGGCATGCGGTCGACCAGGTCCGCGGCGGCGACCACCCGAGACCGTCATGATCCCGTCCTGGCCCGTGGTCCTCTCCGACGGAGACGTCGTGCTCCGCCCGATAAAGATGCGTGACCAGCGGGTCTGGCGTGAGGTCAACCGGCGCAACCGCGACTGGCTGCGTCCGTGGGAGGCGACGGTTCCGCCTCCTGCCCCGGGCGGTCCGGTCGCGCAGCGTCCTACGTACCGGCAGATGGTCCGCCATCTGCGGGCCGAGGCGAACGCCGGCCGGATGCTGCCGTTCGTGATCGAGTACCGGGGCGAGCTCGTCGGTCAGTTGACCGTGGCCGGGATCACCTGGGGCTCGATGTGCTCGGGCCATGTCGGCTACTGGGTGGACAGCGCGGTGGCCGGACGCGGCGTCATGCCGACGGCGGTCGCGCTCGCCGTGGACCATTGCTTCCGTTCGGTCGGACTGCACCGGATGGAAGTCTGCATTCGGCCCGAGAACGGCCCCTCGCGACGGGTCGTGGAGAAATTGGGATTCCGGGAGGAAGGGCTCCGGCCGCGCTACCTCCACATCGACGGGGCGTGGCGGGACCATCTCGTCTTCGCGCTCACCGCCGAGGAGGTACCCGAGGGGCTGCTGCGCCGCTGGCACCAGGCACGTCCCTCCCACCCCGCCCAATGAAATAAGTGTTCGAATTCAATCAGCAGTTGATCCTCAATCGATCTGAACAATCACAAAAAAGTTCAGTGATATCAGCCAGATCGTGCGACACACCGGGCCAATTGGCCGATGCCCGTAACGGAACCCCTCTACGGTGTGAAGCGTGAGCAGCAGCGGCCTCATCTACGCAGTCATCGTCGGGGCCTGGGCCGCCTACTTGGTACCGATGTGGCTCCGCAGGCAGGACGAGCTCAACGAGGCCCGTCCGACGGAACGCTTCAGCACCGCCATCCGGCTGCTGTCCGGACGGGCGGGGATGGAGCGCCGATACGCCAAGGAGCTGAAGGGCCGGGACCGTAGGGCGGACGAAGCGGAGCCCGACGTGGACCCGGACGTCGAGACGGAGCATCTCAGCTCGGTCGACGTCCGGGCCTTCTCCGCGCCCGCGGCCAGGACGGAAGCCCGCCTGGAGGTCCCGGAACCGGCTCCCGCCCCGGCACCCGCCGCCGCGCGAAGGCCCTCCAAGGCGGCCGCCGAGCGCGCCCGCCGCGGCAAGGTCCTCGCCAGGCGCCGGCGCACCACGGTCGTCCTCTTCCTCGCCTTCACCCTCGGCGCGGTCGTCGCCGCGGTCGGCGGCCTCGCGTTCCTGTGGGCCCCGGCGGTCCCCGCGGTGCTGCTGAGCGCGTACATCGTGCATCTGCGCACGACGGAACGCCGGCGCTTCGTGTACGTGATGGACCGCCGCCGCGCCGAGGCCGCGGCGGCGCGCCTGCGCGAGAGCCGGCCCCCGCGCCGGCAGCCCGCGCCGGAGGCCGGCGAGGAGCCCGCCCGCCCGGAACCCGAACCGGCACCCTCGGTCTCCCCGCAGGAGGCCGGCCGCCGCGCGCTCGTCGAGCAGACGGACCACGCGGAGTGGGTGGACCAGCAGCGCGAGCGCGGTCCGGCCCGCGGCGACAGCTGGGACCCGGTCCCGGTCCCGCTCCCCACGTACGTGACCGCCCCGGTCGCCCCGCGGGCGACGAGCGGCGTCGACATCACGGACCCGGAGACCTGGAGCTCGGCGCGCTCGTCCACGGCGGCGGACCCCGCCCCGGCACCGTCCCCCGCCCCGGCGCCCGCCCCGCGCCAGCGCACGAACCAGCCGCGCCGCCAGCGCGACCACGGACGCACCCCGCTCTTCGACCAGTACGCGGACGACGACCGCCCCCGCGCCGCCAACGAATGACTCCCGGCCGGGGGGCCGTCAGGCCCCTCGGCTGACCTGCGGGGGAACGGATTTCCTTGCACCCCGATCGGGATGCTAATGTTTCACACGTCGCAAGGGCCTGTGGCGCAGTCTGGTAGCGCACCTCGTTCGCATCGAGGGGGTCTGGGGTTCAAATCCCCACAGGTCCACAAGCGCAGGACGAGATCCCGTCCGATCGAAAGATCGGGCGGGATCTCGTCGTTTCCGGGGACGACGTCTCCGCCGACGCGCGGGAATCACCGAGTGCGGTCCAGGACGAGCTCCCGGAGCTCGGCGGCGGAGTCGGCGGCGAGCCGGTAGATGCCCTGGACGCCCGCCGACCTCATCAGCCGCCCGTCCTCGACGTGCTTCAGCCTGCGCTCGCCCCGGCGGGACGTGAACGTCAGCCGCGCCAGCAGATCGGCGGGGACGACCGTGTCGAACGCGAGGGGGGAACCGGGCGGCCCGAGCAGCACCTCGGTGACGCCGCCGCCCGCCTTCAGCGCCCGCCAGTCCAGCAGCTTCGCGTAGTCCTCGTCGTCGAGCTCCGCCCCCGCGTCCTCGTACGGGATGATCCGCGACACCTCCATGGCGCCCAGCACATGCAGGCGGGTGCGGAAGGCCCGGACGGGATGGATCGTGTCACCGGGCTTCACACCTGCCCGCTCGAAGCTGGGCAGCGACTGGTGCGGGCCGCCGAACAGCATCGTCAGGCGCAGGCCGGCGTAGCCGGATCGCTCGAGGAACCGGCACAGATCGTTGGTCCACAGCGTCGTGTAGGAGTTCGGCACGACTGAACCGTAGACGCACCCGCTGACAGCCGGCCCCTGGTAGCCGGTGCGAGGCGGTCCAACGTTCCATCCCGCGTTCTTGGTTGGCGCGTTCCCGCAGGTCAGATGGGGTGGAACGTCCCAGCGTCCCGTACCGGCGGTGGGAGCTGGTGGTCGTGGCGGACGCGGCGGCAGGGTGTGGACCAGGCCGCCGGACGAGGCGGTCGGCCACCACCTACGGGGAGTTCACATGCGTACCTTCCGCACCCGCACCACCGTCCTTGCCGCCACCACCGCCGCACTCGCCCTCGCACTCACCGCCTGCGGCGGGGCGGACGACGCCGGTGCGAAGGGGAAGAAGGCCGCCGCGTCCGTCTCCCCGGTCACGCCCGGCACCGGCGCCACGGAGAACGCCACCGGCCAGGACGGCCGGACGAGCACCGGCGGGGCCGCCGGGAGCGCCGGCACCTCCGGCGGGGACGCGTCGGGCCCGGCGACGCCCGCCGCGCAGACCGGCACCAAGAAGAAGAACGACGGCAGGACCCCGGCCTGCACCGTCAACGACGTGAAGATCTCCGCGGTCAAGCAGGACGGCGTACCCACCACGCACATCACCCTGACCGCCACGAACGTCTCGGGCCGCTCCTGCACCCTGCTGCAGTACCCGCTGATCGCGTTCGGCGACATCCAGACGGCCAAGGACGTTCCGTCCGTACCCAAGAGCAAGCCGGGCACGTCCGTCGTCCTGTCCGCCGGCGCTCCCGCCTACGCCGCCGTGCGCGTCAACAACGGCGGTGTCGACGAGCAGAACCGCGCCGTGACCTCGTTCAACGTGAACCTCTTCGCCAAGGACGGCCCGGCCGAGGGCGGCAAGGTGGTCAAGGCGCCCGCCGGCGGCATCGCCGTCGACGACGCGGTCGCCAGGACCGGCTACTGGACGCACGAGCTGCGCAACGGCGCCGACGAGTTCTGATCCCTCCGCGCTCTCCCGCGTCCGGGGGTGAGGGTGGCCGCATCGCCGCGGCCACCCTCACCGTCGTCACGCGGTGCGGGTGATCCACCGCTGGAGCGCGATGTGGGTGAAGTCGTCGAGCGTGCACAGCGCCTCGATCGCGTCGAGGTCGCCCGGCAGCGGGGCGATGCCCGCCGTGGTGAGCGCGGCATGCAGATCCAGCCGACGCCGGTCCGCCGGATCGAGCGCCACGGAGAGACGCGTGCTCGCCACGGGCGCCGGCAGCGGGTAGTCGCCGGTCTCCAGGAAGCCGTGCGCCATGTACGTCCGGGTGTCCGTCTCCTCGGGAAGGTCATCAAGGTCGTCGAGGAACGCGGCAGGGAAGCGGTAGGGGTCGAGGTCCGCCGTTACGGTCGGGGCCGCGGTGAAAGACTGGAGTGCAGTCATGGGTTCCTCCTCGGTTGTCCTGCCACTGCCGACGAGGACTACGGCCGGGCCGCGGTCAGTTGCGGTTGCCGCCGCTTACCACCCGAATGCACCCAATCCCATCTCGTCACACAAGTGAGGGTCCGCGGCCCCCGGCGGAGGAGTGCGCCGGGGGGCCGCGGCAGGGGTGTCGGGAGAGACGTCAGGACGCCTGCGCCCGGTCGTACAGGGCCTTCGCGTCGTTGCCGAAGTACGGGCCGAACATGCGGTTGGGCAGGAAGGTGTAGCCGAAGCTGTTCACCGAGACCTGGAGGCCCGTGCCCGTGGCCTCGCTGAAGCCGGAGAACCAGGGGCCGCCGCTGGAGCCGCCCGTCATGTTGCAGCCGAGGCTGTGGTCCTGGGAGAAGAGGAAGTCCTTCGAGGAGTTCCCCGCGCAGTGGATCAGCTTCGAGCCGTCGTAGGGAGAGGCGGCCGGGAAGCCGAAGGCGTACATCGGCTTGTTGTAGCCGCCGTTGAACTGGATGCCCTGGGCGCCGGTGACCGACGTCAGCTTCTGGCCGTTCAGCGGGGCCACGACCGCCGCGCCGACGTCGTAGTTGATGTCCTCGCTCGCCTCCCACTGAGGGGTCGTCAGCGTCTTCGTCGCCGCCCACTGGCCGTACGGGGCGTTGCCGTTGTCGTAGGCCGGGACGAACACCCAGTTCGTGTGCCAGCTGCCCTGGTACTTCACGCAGTGGCCGGCCGTGATGACCGTGCTCTGGTTCTGGCTGGTGACCGCGTTGCCGGAACAGGAGGCCGTACGGCCCTGGAAGGTGAAGAAGACCCGGCCCGAGGTCTTCACGACCGCGCCGCCGCCCGTCCAGGGGCCGCCCGGCTGCGGGAAGGCCGTCGGGGCGACGGAGGTCGGGGCGATCGTCGTCGGGGCGGACGAGCGGGCGACCTGCTTGAGGGACTTGAGCGCTCCGGGGGCGACCTCGAGGTCCAGCGGGGTCGCCGAGCGCATCCGCTCGGCGGTCCAGAAGGCGGGCTTCTCCGCCGCTTGCGCCGAGGTCGCGGTCAGGGCTCCGGTCAGCAGCGCTCCGACCGACAACAGGACAGCAGCGACTGTGCGATGGCGTCTCACGCATGTCTCCTTCTGCCGAGGCAGGTGGGGGATGAGAACGGTGCGGATCGACGTGCGTGAGGAAGCGTGCCAGATACTGGGATGAATTGTCAGGGGCGCGTCAGTAAATCGGCTCGGAGGCGTCAGTCCTCGTCGCTCGCGACCAGGGACTTCGCGAAGCAGCGGCTGTTCTCGTACTCCCGGTAGTGGCCGAACTTCGCGCACGGCTCGTAGCCGCTGCTGGTGTACAGCGCGATCGCCTCCGGCTGCGCCGTGCCGGTCTCCAGGACCATGCGGGTCCGGCCCGCCGCCCGCGCGTCCGCTTCGAGGGCCGCCAGGATGCGGCGGGCCAGACCCAGACCGCGCGCCTCGGGGGCCACGTACATCCGCTTGAGCTCGGCGTCGCCGTCCGAGTAGCCCTCGTCGTTCTCGTCCTGGGTGCGCCAGCCGCCGGTCGCGACGGGGCGGTCCTCGGAGTCGTACGCGAGGAGGTAGAGGCCGAGCGGCGGTACGAACATCCCGGCGTCCAGCGGTGTGGCATCGCCCTCGTCGCCGTAGCGGGCGACGTACTCCAGCTGGACGGCGTCGTTGAGTTTGACGGCGTCAGGGTGGTCGTAGGGGGTAGGCCGTATGTTCATGCGGAGCATCGTACATCTATGCGCGGTCGCTCGGTCGGTATTCTCCCTGGATGCTCACTGTGACGTCCGTCAATGTCAATGGCCTCCGTGCCGCCGCCAAGAAGGGCTTCGTGGAGTGGCTCGCCGGCACCTCCGCCGACGCCGTCTGCCTGCAGGAGGTGCGCGCCGAGGAATCCCAGCTCCCGGACGAGGTCCGGGCGCCCGAGGGCTGGTTCACCGCGCACGCGCCCGCCGCCGCCAAGGGGCGTGCGGGTGTCTCCCTCTACACCCGGCGGGAGCCCGACCGGGTGCGGGTCGGCTTCGGATCGAGCGAGTTCGACGGCAGTGGCCGGTACATCGAGGCGGACCTGCCCGGTGTCACCGTCGCCAGCCTCTACCTGCCCTCCGGTGAGGTCGGCACCGAGCGGCAGGACGAGAAGGTCCGCTTCATGGACGAGTTCCTGCCGTATCTGAAGGAGCTCAAGGAGCGCTCCGCCGCCGACGGCCGTGAGGTCGTCGTCTGCGGGGACTGGAACATCGCGCACCGCGAGGCCGACCTCAAGAACTGGAAGACCAACCAGAAGAACTCGGGCTTCCTGCCCGAGGAGCGGGCCTGGCTGAGCCGCGTCTTCGACGAGGCGGAGTACGTCGACGTCGTCCGCGCCCTCCATCCGGAGCAGGACGGGCCGTACTCGTGGTGGTCGTACCGCGGGCGCGCCTTCGACAACGACAGCGGCTGGCGCATCGACTACCAGGTCGCGACCCCGGGCCTGGCCGCCAAGGCCGTCAAGGCGTACGTCGAGCGGGCCGCCACGCACGCCGAGCGCTGGAGTGACCACGCGCCCGTGACGGCGGTCTACGAGCTGTAGGGGTGAGGGGAGGGGGCGTCCGGTGCGCCCCCTTCGCCTACGAGGGCTCGCGCAGCCGGCGGTCCATGGCCATCGAGAGTTCCGCCTCCACCACGCTCTTCGCGAGCGGACGCAGCCGCTGGACGTCCTTCTCGTCCGTGTGCTCGCGCAGCAGGTCGGTGAAGAGCCCGGCCAGCGCGTCCGCGTGTGCACGTACCGCGCGGCCCGCCTCCAGGACCGCGGAGAGCGGGACGCCCTCCTTCACCAGGGCCGCGGAGACGTCGAGCAGCCGGCGGCTGATGTGGACGATCGCGTCGCCGTCGGTGGCGAGGTATCCGAGGTCGAGGGCGGCCAGCAGGTTCTCCGGGGTGACCTCGCCGGCGAAGTAGTCGGCCAGTTCCTGCGGGGTGAGCCGGATCGGCTCCTCCTCGGTGGGTTCGCCGAGGCCGAGGACCTCGCTGACGTCCTTGCCGCTCTCGAAGGCGGTGTTGAGGTCGGCGATGCCGTTGAGGGTGTGGCCGCGTTCGAGCAGGGCCGCGATCGTCCGGAGCTTGGCCAGGTGGTGGTCGTCGTACCAGGCGATGCGGCCCTCGCGGCGGGGCGGTGCGATCAGTCCGCGCTCGCGGTAGAAGCGCAGGGTGCGCACGGTGATGCCGGCCGCCGCCGCGAGTTCGTCCATCCGGTACTCGCGTATGCCGGCGGTCCGACCCGCCTGGTCCGTCACCTGATCCGATCGTTCTGCCACGCCCGCCAGCCTATGTTGTACCGCCGGTAACTTTCCCGCGCCGAACCCCTACCGCTCGGTATGGCGCTGCTCTACAGTCCCGACTGTGCCAGTGATCGCTGGCGGAATCTTGGCCGGGCGCACGGGAGGCGGCATGGCGAAGCACGAGCACGTACGAGTGGCGGTGATCGGATCGGGGTTCGGCGGACTCGGGGCCGCCGTCCGGCTGCGCCGCGAGGGGATCACCGACTTCGTCGTCCTGGAGCGGGCCGACTCCGTGGGCGGCACCTGGCGCGACAACAGCTATCCGGGCTGCGCCTGCGACGTGCCGTCCCATCTCTACTCCTTCTCCTTCGCGCCCAACCCCGACTGGCCCCGCACCTTCTCCGGGCAGCGCCACATCCGCGCGTATCTGGAGCACGTCACCGACACCTTCCGGCTCCGCCCGCATCTGCGGCTGAACCACGAGGTGTCGCTGATGCGCTGGGACGCCGAGGAGCTGCGCTGGCACATCGAGACCAACCAGGGCCCCCTCACCGCCGATGTGATCGTCTCCGCGACCGGGCCGCTCTCCGACCCGAAGATCCCCGACATCCCGGGCCTGGCCGACTTCCCCGGCAAGGTCTTCCACTCCGCGCGGTGGGACCACGACTACGACCTCACCGGCAAGCGCGTCGCCATGGTCGGCACCGGCGCCTCCGCGATCCAGATCGTGCCCGCGATCCAGCCGCAGGTCGGGAAGCTGACGCTCTTCCAGCGCACCCCGCCGTGGGTCATGCCGCGCATGGACCGCGCCATCACCGGCGCCGAGCGCTGGCTCCACCGCACGCTCCCCTTCACCGGGACCGCGCGCCGCGGGCTGCTCTGGGGCATCCGCGAACTCCAGGTCAGCGCGTTCACCAAGCGCCCGGGCGAGCTGGGGCTCGTCGAGTCGCTCGCCAAGGCCAACATGGCCAAGGCGATCAAGGACCCGGCGCTGCGGGCCAAGCTGACCCCCTCGTACCGCATCGGCTGCAAGCGCATCCTGCTCTCCAACGCGTACTACCCGGCGCTCGCCCAGCCCAATGTCGACGTCGTCGCCTCCGGGCTGCGCGAGGTCCGGGGCTCGACCGTCGTCGCGGCCGACGGCAGCGAGACCGAGGTCGACGCGATCGTCTTCGGTACGGGGTTCCACGTCACCGACATGCCGATCGCCGAGCGGGTCGTCGGCGCGGACGGCTCCACCCTCGCCGAGGCGTGGAAGGACGGGGTGCAGTCGCTGCGCGGTGCGACGGTCGACGGCTTCCCCAACTGGATGACGATCATCGGGCCCAACACGGGCCTCGGGAACTCCTCCATGATCCTGATGATCGAGTCCCAGCTGAACTACATGGCCGACTACCTGCGCCAGTTGAACGTGCTCGGAGGGCGCGCCGCCCTCGCCGCCCGGCCGTCCGCGGTCGGCGCCTGGAACCGCAAGGTGCAGGACCGGATGGAGCGGACCGTGTGGAAGTCGGGCGGCTGCGACAGCTGGTACCTGGACGCCAACGGCCGCAACACCACGCTGTGGCCGGGCACGACAGCCGAGTTCCGGCGCGAGACGCGACAGGTCGACCTCGCGGAGTACGAGGTGCTGCGGCCGGCCGTCGCCGAGGCCGAGCCCGCCCCGGCGAAGCGCCCCGCCCGCAAGAAGGAGACCGTGAAGTGAGCCGCCTGACCCGATCCGGTACGTCCCGCACCACCCCGCTCCCGCATCCGCGCGAGGTGATCGCCGTCTCCGCCGACGGCGCCCGTGTCCACGTCGAGGTCCACGGCTCCGAGGGCGCCCCGGCCGTGGTCCTGGCCCACGGCTGGACCTGCTCCATCGCCTTCTGGGCCGAGCAGATCCGCGACCTCGCCCGCGACCACCGGGTCATCGCCTACGACCAGCGCGGCCACGGCCGCAGCCCCGCCCCGGCCGACGCCGCCGGCCACTCCACGCGGGCGCTCGCCGACGACCTCGAAGCGGTCCTCGCCGCCACGCTCGCCCCCGGCGAGAAGGCGGTCCTGGCCGGGCACTCCATGGGCGGCATGACGATCATGGCGGCCGCCGCGCGGCCCGCCTTCAGGGAGCACGCCGCCGCCGCGCTGCTCTGCTCCACGGGCCCGTCCCGGCTCGCGGTCGAATCCCTCGTCGTGCCCCTGCGGCCGGGCGGGCTGCGGACCCGGCTGACCAGGGCGATCCTGGGAGCGAGGGCACCGCTCGGACCGGTCACGCCCGTGTCGAAGAAGATCCTCCGGTACGCCACGATGGGCCCGGGTTCGGCGCCGGAGCGGGTCGACGCCTGCGCCCGGATCGTGCACGCCTGCCCGCGGCTCTCCCGGGTGGCCTGGTCGCACGTGCTCGCGGAGCTCGATCTCGAAGCGGGCGTACGGGAGTTGGAGCTGCCCGTGGCCGTGCTCGTCGGTACGGCCGACCGGCTCACCCCGCCCGTGCACTCCCGCGCCATGGTCGCCGCGCTGCCGCAGTGCGTGGGGCTCGACGAACTGGCGGGGATGGGCCACATGACGCCGGTCGAGGCCCCGGAGGTGGTCACCGCGCGCATCAGGGACCTCGTGACCACGTACGTCGTGCCCATGCCCGTCGAGCAGGAGCAGACGCAGAAGCAGAAGGAGGACGCATGAGCAGGGTCAGCCTGGAAGGGCAGGTCGCGGTCGTCACCGGAGCGGCCCGCGGTGTCGGTGAACTCCTCGCCCGCAAGCTCTCCGCGCGCGGCGCGCGCATCGCGCTGGTCGGCCTGGAGCCGGAGGAGCTGAAGCAGGTCGCCGGCCGGCTGCACACCGAGGCCGACTGGTGGCACGCGGACGTCACCGACCACGAGGCGATGGCCCGGGTGGCGGCCGAGGTCAAGGAGCGCTTCGGCAAGGTCGACATCGTCGTCGCCAACGCGGGTGTCGCGTCGGGCGGTCCGTTCGTGGACTCCGACCCGGACGCCTGGCGGCGGGTCATCGAGGTCAACCTGATCGGCGGAGCCGTGACCGGCCGGGCGTTCCTGCCCGTCCTGATGGAGTCCCGCGGCTACTTCCTGCAGATCGCCTCGCTCGCGGCCATCACGCCGGCGCCGATGATGACGGCGTACTGCGCCTCGAAGTCGGGCGTCGAGGCGTTCGCGCACAGTCTGCGCGCCGAGGTCGGCTACAAGGGGGTGAAGGTCGGCGTCGGCTATCTGTCGTGGACCGACACCGACATGGTCCGGGGCGCCGACCAGGACGACGTGATGAAGGAGCTGCGGCAGCGGCTGCCCTGGCCGTCCAACCGCACCTATCCGCTGGGCCCGGCCGTGGACCGGATCGTGGCGGGCATCGAGCGGCGCTCGGCGCACGTGTACGCCCAATGGTGGCTGCGCGGGATGCAGTCGGTCCGCGGCTATCTGCCGGGGGTCATCGCCACGGTCGGGCAGCGCGAGATGAAGCGTTTCGAGCCGCGTCTCGCCGGAGTCTCCAAGGGCCTCGTGGGGGCCGGTGGGGCGGCCGACGAGCAGGCGCGCACGGGCCACACCTCGCCGCGGTGACGGGGAGTATCCGATCGAAATGCGCGGAATGTTCCGCCGTGCCACGCTGGTCGAGGCCCAACGGGGCGAGTCGCCCCGTTCCCCTCACACCCGTCTAGGAGTGAACCTTCATGGGCAAGCAAGACCAGTTCAAGGACAAGGCGAGGCAGGCCGCGGAGCAGGCGAAGAAGAAGATGGGCAACGCGCGCGAAGAGGCGTCCGAGCGGGCCTCCCAGGCCAAGGGCCGCCCCTCCGAGGAGGAGCAGCGCCGGGCCCAGCAGCAGGACCAGGACCGCCTGGACATGGACTACGACGCCTGACGGCCGTCCGCTGAATGTCCTCCGAGAAGGTGCACCCGGGACGCCGGGTGCACCTTCCGGCGTTCCCCCTCCCACCCCTGATGAATTCCGGTGCGACCCGCAGCCGTGCCCCGTACCGTGCGGCCATGACCGAACTGCAGCCGCTCCGAGCCGAACACGCCCCCGCGCTCCTCGCGTTCGAGCGGGAGAACCGGGCGTACTTCGCCGCCCATGTGCCCGACCGGGGGGACGCGTACTTCGCGGAGTTCGCGGCGCGGCACCGGGCGCTGCTCGACGAGCAGGAGACCGGGGCGATCCGGTTCCACGTGCTGGTCGGGGAGGGCGGGGAGATCCTGGGGCGGTTCAACCTCGTCGACGTGGCGGAGGGGGCGGCCGACCTCGGGTTCCGGGTCGCCGAGAAGGCCGCCGGGCGGGGCGTGGCCACGGCGTCGGTGCGGGAGCTGTGCCGGCTGGCCGTCACCGCGTACGGACTCGACCGGCTCACGGCGTCCGCGGCCCTCGGCAACGCCGGATCGAGGGCCGTGCTCGTACGGACGGGGTTCGTGCCCGTCGGGGACGTCGTCCTCGACGGGCAGCCCGGGACCTCCTACGCGCTGGACCTCGGGGGGAGCTTCGGGCGGGAGTTGTCGGGGACGTCGGCGTAGCCGGGCGGGCTCGCCGCCGGGGTCTCCGCGAGCAGCGAGAGGGCCACCTCGACCGCGTCGTCGAGCTGCGCGTGGCGGCCCTCGGCCCAGTCCAGCGGGGTGCGCAGGATCGCCAGGTCCGGTTCCACGCCGTGGTTCTCGACGGACCAGCCGTACTCGGGGAACCATGCCGCGTTCATCGGGACCGTGATCTGTGTGCCGTCGCCCAGTCGGTGACGTCCCGTCATGCCCACCACGCCGCCCCAGGTGCGCTGTCCGACGACCGGTCCGAGGCCGAGCAGCTTGAACGCGGCCGTGATCATGTCGCCGTCCGAGGAGGTGGCCTCGTCGGCGAGGGCGACGACCGGCCCGCGCGGGGCGTTCGAGGCGTACGAGACGGGCTGCGCGTTCCTCGTCAGGTCCCAGCCGAGGATCTTGCGGGTGAGCTTCTCCACGACCAGCTCGCTGATGTGGCCGCCCGCGTTGCCGCGTACGTCCACGATGAGGGCCGGCCGGGAGACCTCCATCCGCAGGTCGCGGTTGAACTGGGCCCAGCCGGAGCCGCCCATGTCGGGGATGTGCAGGTAGCCGCACTTGCCGCCGCTGACCTCCCGTACGACCGCGCGCCGTTTGGCCACCCAGTCCTGGTAGCGCAGCGGCCGCTCGTCGATCAGCGGCACGATCGCCACCCGGCGCGAGCGGCCCTCGCCCGCCGCCGGCTGGAAGGTCAGCTCGACCGTCGTGCCGCCCGAGGAGGACAGCAGGGGGTACGGGCCGGTGACCGGGTCCACCGGGCGGCCGTCGACATGGGTGAGGACCGCGCCCTCGCGGATGCCGGTGCCCGCGAGCGGTGAGCGCGCCTTGGAGTCGGAGGAGTCGCCGGGCAGGATCCGCTTGACCATCCAGCCGCCGTCCCGGGGCACGAGGTTGGCGCCCAGCAGGCCCATCGGCCGCTGGTAGTGCGGCGGGCCCTCGTTGCGGCGGGCGGGCGAGACATAGGCATGCGAGGTGCCCAGCTCGCCCATGACCTCGCGCAGCAGATCGGCGAACTCGTCGGGGGACGCGATCCGTTCGACCAGGGGGCGGTACTGGTCGAGGACGGCCGTCCAGTCCACTCCGCACATGTTCGGGTCCCAGAAGTAGGCGCGGACGATCCGGCCGGCCTCGTCGTAGGCCCCGCGCCACTCGGCCTCCGGGTCGACCTCGTGCAGGATGCGCCGCAGGTCCATGTAGACCGTCGAGTCGCCGTCCCCGGGCTCGGTCGCCGGCACCGCCCGCAGATCGCCCTCGTCGACCACGACGAGCCGTGAGCCGTCGCCGCTGACCGCGAACCAGTCGAGGTGGCCGACGAGTTCGGTCTTGCGGGCCTTGGTGATGTTGAAGTGCTCCAGGGTGGGGCGGCCCGTGGTGTCGGAGGGGTTGGCGAAGGTCTCGCCGAGCGCGCCCGAGATGGGCCAGCGCAGCCAGACGAGCCCGCCGCCGCTGACCGGGTGGAGCGCCGAGTACTTGGAGGCGGAGACGGGGAAGGGCGTGACCCGGTCCGGGAGCCCCTCCACCTCCACGATCGTGGTGCCCTCCCCGCCCTCGGGCTCGGTCTCGGTCGGGTCCAGACCGCCCGCCGCCGGGCGTCCGTCGGGCAGCAGGGCGAACGGGGACGGCGTCGCCGAGGACAGCGGTACGAGATAGGGGCGGCAGCCCAGCGGGAACGACAGGTCGCCGGTGTGCACGTCGTACACCGGGTCGAAGCCCCGCCAGGAGAGGAAGGCGAGATAGCGGCCGTCGCTGGTGAAGACCGGATTCTCGTCCTCGAAGCGGCCGTTGGTGACGTCGACGATGGTCCGGGCGCCCGGTCCGGAGATCCGGGCCATCTTGATCTGGCGCAGCGAGCGCCCGATGCCGGGGTGCGCCCAGGTCAGCCAGGCCCCGTCGGGAGAGAAGGCGAGATCGCGGACGGGCCCGTTGATGGAGCGGATCAGCTCCGTGGCCTCCCCGTTGGAGTCCTCGGTCGCGTCGATGAGCAGCAGCCGGCCGTCGTTGGAGGCGATCGCGAGCCGTTCGCCCTCCGGGTCGGAGACCATCTCCTCCACCCGTCCGAGTTCGCCCGAGGCCAGCCGCCTCGGCTCGCGGTCGCCGCTGGCGCGCGGCAGGTAGGCGACCTCGATCGCGTCCTCGCCCTCCGCGTCCGTGACGTACGCGATCTGGCCGCCGCTGCCCAGCATCTCGGGCAGCCGGACCCGTACGCCCGGGGTGTCCGTGATCGTGCGGGCGGGCCCGTCGCGGTGGGTGAGCCAGTACAGGCTGCCGCGCACGGAGACGGCGCTGGCCCGCCCGGTCTCGTCGACCGAGATCGCGTCGACGTGGTTGGCGGCCGGCACCTGGTAGGCGCGGCGGCCGGCGCGCGGGCCGCCGAGCCGCACGTCCAGCTTGCGCGGCGCGGCGCCTGGGGCGGTCAGGTCGTCGACGATCCACAGGTCGCCGGCGCACTGGTAGACCACGCGCCGTCCGTCGCTGGAGGCGTGCCGGGCGTAGAAGGCGTCGTGGTCGGTGTGGCGGCGCAGATCGGTGCCGTCGGGCAGGCAGGAGTAGAGGTTGCCGATGCCCTCGTGGTCGGAGAGGAAGGCGATCCGGCCGTTGACGAACATCGGGGAGTCGAGCTGGCCGTCGAGGTCCGGCTGCAGCTGCTTCCCGTGCAGCCACAGCCGTCCGGTGGCGCCGCCCCGGTACCGCTTCCAGGCCGCCGCCTCGTGCGGCGGCTTGCCCGTGAGCAGGAGCGTGCGGCGCTCTCCGTCGAGATCGGCCACGGCGATGTCGGAGACCGGGCCCCAGGGCATCCGGCCGCCGGGGGAGCCGTCGGTGGCGACGGTGTAGGCCCAGGAGAAGTACGAGAAGGGCTGGCCGTGCGAGGAGACGGCGAGGATGTCGCCGTCCGGGGACCACGAGCAGACCCGGGTGTCCGTCGAGCCCCAGTAGGTCAGCCGGCGGGCGGGCCCGCCCTCGACCGGTGCGAGGTGGATCTCGGGGTCGAGGCTGCGCCAGCTCGTGTAGGCGAGGTGGCGCCCGTCGGGCGAGAAGCGCGGGTGGCCGACCCGGGTCCGGTCGACGGTCACCCGCCAGGCCCGGCCGGGCCGGTGCCCCTCGGGGACGAGGGGCGCGACCCAGAGGTCGTCCTCGGCCGCGAAGCACAGCAGGTCGTCGTGGAGGTGCGGGAAGCGGAGATACGCGACGTCGTCACTCACCCCCCAATGCTTTCCACCCTGATGGGGTGCGGCAACTCGTACGGGCGTGCGCGTGGGCCCGCGGCCGCCTGTGGCCCAGGACACGTACGAAACGGTTTCGTTTCGCTGGGCGCTGGGGTACCTTCGAGGTGTACGAAACCGTTTCGTTCGGATGGAGTCCGGTCATGGCACGCAGCAGGCTCACACCAGAGCGTGAGTCCGAGCTGTACGGAGCCGTGCTCGACCTCCTTCGCGAGGTCGGCTACGACGCCCTCACCATGGACGCCGTCGCCGCCCGCACCCACTCCAGCAAGGCCACCCTCTACCGCCAGTGGGGGAGCAAGCCCGAACTGGTCGCCACGGCGCTGCGCGACAACAAGCCCATCAAGCTCGCCGAGATCGACACGGGCAGCTTGCGCGGCGACTTCCAGGCGATCATGGAGCTGACCGACGACTGCCAGATGGAGAAGGACACCGCGCTGATGCGGGGCCTCGCCCAGGCGGTCCATTCCAACCCCGACCTGCACCAGGCACTGCGCGAACTGCTCATCGAACCCGAGATGAGCAACCTGCGCGACACCCTGGAACGAGCGGTGGAGCGGGGCGAGATCAGCGCCGACAATCCGGCACTGAAGTTCGTCCCGCACATGATCATCGGGGCGTTCGTCGCCCGCCCGCTGATCGAGGATCAGCCGATCGACCACGCCTTCATCACCGACTACGTCAACGCCGTCGTGCTCCCCTCACTCGGCGTCTGACCGCACCGGCTCCCCGGCCGGTACCACCGATACGTCCTCACCCGCACCACCTGACGTCGCACCGCTCACGCCGTCGGGCCGGCTCCCCATGCCCTGTCCCACCACGAAATGGGAGTACGCCCCCGTGGCCACGTTCCTCTACAAGTTGGGTCGCTCCGCCTTCCGGCGCCGACGGCTCGTCGCCCTCCTCTGGGTGGCGCTCCTCGCGCTCGCCGGGGTCGGTGCCGCCACCGCGCCCGCCGCGACCTCCAGCTCCTTCTCGATTCCCGGCACCGAGGCCCAGAAGGCCTTCGACCTCCTTGAGCAGCGCTTCCCCGGCGGCAACGCCGACGGGGCCACCGCCCGCGTCGTCTTCAAGGCCCCCGAGGGCCAGAAGATGACCGACCCGGCCAACAAGGCCAAGGTCCAGGACGTCGTCGGCGAGCTGAAGGCCGGCTCCGACGAGGTCGCCCAGGTCACCGACCCGTACACCGCCCAGGCGGTCTCGAAGGACGGCTCGACCGCCTACGTCTCCGTCAGCTACAAGGTCTCCGGCATGGAGCTGAGCGACGCGACGCGCGAGGCGCTGCAGAAGACCGGGCACGACGCGCAGGGGCAGGGGCTGACCGTCGAGATCGGCGGTGACGCCCTCCAGACCATGCCCGAGACCGGCGCGGGCGAGATCGTCGGTGTGGTCATCGCCGGCATCGTCCTCGTCATCACCTTCGGTTCGCTCGTCGCCGCCGGGCTGCCGCTGCTGACCGCGATCATCGGCGTCGGCATCGGCGTCTCCTCGATCACGGCGCTCGCGAACGTCCTCGACCTCGGCTCCACCACCTCCACCCTCGCGATGATGATCGGCCTCGCGGTCGGCATCGACTACGCGCTCTTCATCGTCTCCCGCTACCGCTCGGAGCTCGCCGACGGCCGGGAGCGCGAGGACGCCGCGGGCCGCGCGGTCGGCACGGCCGGCTCGGCCGTCGTCTTCGCCGGTCTGACCGTGGTCATCGCCCTGGTCGGCCTGGCCGTCGTCAACATCCCGATGCTGACGAAGATGGGCTTCGCCGCCGCCGGCACGGTGGTGATCGCGGTCCTGATCGCGCTCACCCTGATCCCGGCCATGCTCGGCTTCGCCGGTAGCAAGGTCGTGGGGCGCAAGGAGCGCAAGGGGCTCAAGAAGCCCGACGACAAGCCCAACATGGGCACCCGCTGGGCCCGGTTCGTCATCCGCCGCCCGGTCATGGTGCTGCTCGTCGGCGTCCTGGGCCTCGGCGCGGTCGCCGTGCCCGCCGCCTCGCTGGAGATGGGCCTGCCGGACGACGGCGCCAAGCCCGCCTCCGCCACCGAGCGCCGCGCCTACGACCTGCTGTCGGACGGCTTCGGCCCCGGTTTCAACGGGCCGCTGATGGTCGTCGTCGACGGTGACAAGGCCGTGGCCGACTCCACCGTGAAGAAGATCGAGGGCCTGGACGGGGTCGTGGCGGTCACCCCGCCGACGCCCAACAAGGCCGGCGACACCGCGATGATCACGGTGATCCCGAAGGACCGTCCCTCCTCGGTGGAGACCGAGAACCTGGTGCACGACATCCGGGAGACGACCGGCGACAACGTCCTGGTCACCGGTGCCACCGCGATGAACATCGACTTCTCGCAGAAGATGAACGACGCGCTCGTGCCCTATCTGGCACTCGTCGTCGGACTCGCCTTCCTGCTCCTCATGGTGGTCTTCCGCTCGGTCCTGGTCCCGCTGAAGGCGGC